>CANHOY010000128.1 GCA_947462495.1 Bacteroidota bacterium | reverse complement strand
TAAAGAAATATTTATTCCCGCAATTGTATCGAAATATAAAAGCGGATGCGCAAACCTATACCAACCTCAATCGATTTATAATGGAAGGTCAGGTAAAAGGAGCAGGGGGTACTTCAGAAATTAGTTTGAATGCATTCAATGTACCACAGGGTTCTGTAAGTGTTAGAGCGGGTGGGCAAATATTAAAAGAAGGAACAGATTATATTGTAGATTATGGGTCTGGTACCGTTAGAATTATTAATCCAGGAATTTTAAGTTCCAATATTCCAGTGAATGTTTCTTTTGAAAATAACTTAGGATTTGGTTTTCAAGAAAGAGCTTTTAGGGCTTTGCGTTTAGATTATGTGGCCAGTAAAAATTTCAATCTAGGTTTTTCATCACAAAGATTAAGTGAGCGTCCTTTTTTTACGAAAACTAATTTTGGATCTGATCCCATTAAAAATGCAATGTATGGGCTAGACTTTAATTACAAAGGGGAGTTACCTAGTGTGACTAGAGCTTTAAATAAACTTCCTTTTTATAAAACCAAAGCCAAATCTTATATTACTGCTTATGGAGAAGCCGCTTATTTACAACCAGGGCATGCGCAACAAATTGGCAAAGGGGCCAGTGGGCTTGTTTATTTAGATGACTTTGAATCTGCTAGAACCAATATTGACTTGCGATTTCCATTTACTTCTTGGGCATTGGCTTCCACTCCCTACAGAGATGTTAAAGACAAATCATTAACTACGTTTGATGAAGCTCGTTTGACAGATTCCGTTGATTATAATAAGCGAAGAGCGCGTATTGCCTGGTATACCATTGAGCCAACTTTACAAGACAGAAATAGCTCCAATAATCCTTTGAGTAATAATTTACCTGTATTAAGTGACCCTCGGGTACGACAAGTATTTACCAATGAACTTTTTCCGAACAAGACCACTAATATTACCGATATTCAGTTGCCTACTTTTGATTTAACTTATTATCCTAAAGAAAGAGGGCCCTATAATTATAATTTCAAAGAGTTAAACACAAAGGGGCAGTTTGGAGATCCGACAGATAAGTGGGGCGGCATTATGCGCGCATTAGACCAAACCGATTTTGAAACCAATGTAATTGAGTACGTGGAATTTTGGGTACAAAATCCATTTATAAAATCACCAGCTACAAGCGGTCAATTGGTTTTAAATTTAGGAAATGTAAGTGAAGATATTTTAAGAGACGGCAGGCGTTTTTATGAAAATGGAATGCCAACACCTAATATTCCAGCTTCAGTGGATAGTTCTACTTGGGGAAGAGTGCCTACCAATCCCATTCAAATAACCAATGCATTTAGTAATAATCCTGACGATAGAAAATTTCAGGATATAGGATTTGATGGATTAGATGATGCTGCGGAGCGATTACAAAGAAAAGAGGTGATTGATCAGATTTCTAATTCAACAGTGAAGCAACAATTTTTAAATGACCCCAGTGCTGATAATTATAAATGGTATAGAGACGACTCTTATACGGCAGCCAATGCAGGTATTTTAGATAGGTATAAATACTTTAATAATCCACAAGGAAATTCACCTGTGGCAGGAACAAGTGTCTTTAGTAGCGCTGCCACGATGCTTCCAGACAATGAAGATTTAAATAGAGACAACACATTGAACGAGTCTGAATCTTATTGGGAGTATATAATCGATTTAAAGAAAGGGAATTTAGGTGTAGGGTCTAATTATATTACTGATTCAAGACAAGTGCCTGTCACCTATGCAGATGGAACGCAAGGTAAAGAGGATTGGTATTTATTTAGAATTCCTATTCGTGACCCTAAGAGAAAATCAATTGGCGGTATTGCCGATTTTAGATCTATTCGTTTTATGAGAATGTACATGACCGGCTTTGAGGATTCTATTACCATGAGATTTGCAAAATTAGATTTAGTGCGTAATCAATGGAGGCAATACATATATGATATTGATGGGACAGGTAATTATAAAGCGGTTGCTTATGACAATACCACTATTAACACTTTGGCGGTAAGTATTGAACAAAATGGTAGCAGGCAACCTATTAAATATGTAATTCCTCCAGGCATTGAACGGGTGCAACTATTAAGTAATAATGGAGTAAACTTATTGCAGAATGAACAAGCTTTAAGTGTTCAATTAAATAATTTAAAAAAAGCTTCTCCAAGGGGGGTATTTAAAACGATGAATATTGACATTCGTAGATATGGTAATTTATCTATGTTTTTACATGCCGAAACTCAAATACCTCAAACATCAAAAGCAAAAGGCGACATCACGGCCGTAATAAGAATGGGGCAGGACTTTCAAAATAATTTTTATGAGATAAGAATACCCTTAAAGGAAACACCATCAGGTGCTGAACAAGCAGATTTGGTATGGCCTGCTGAAAACAGTTTAAATCTAAGTTTAAATGATTTGGTAAATCTTAAATTAGATAGGGATAAAATCAATTATTCTTATACTAAAATATTTGATAAGGAAATTAAGTCTGGAAATAATACTGGACAAATTTATTCAGTAATGGGTAACCCTAATTTAGGGGAAATAAAAGGGATTTTAATTGCCTTTGAAAATACCTCTTCCCAAAGTACGATCAATGCTGAAGTGTGGGTGAATGAATTAAGATTGTCTGAAATGGATGAATCTGGCTCCTATGCTGCATTAGGAAGAATGGATATGATTTTGGCTGACTTAGGGAATGTGTCTCTTTCAATGAATAAGCGCACGGCGGGCTTTGGAACCATAGAGCAAAATATGAATCAAAGGGTTAGAACTGGTGTTACCCAATTTGATATTGCTACCAATATTGAAGCTGGTAAATTATTACCCAAACAAGTTAAAATATCTATTCCAGTTTTTGCCAGCTTGAATAAATCCATTGAAAATCCGGAGTATGATCCATTCAACAAAGATATTAAGTACGAAGAAGCGATCAATTCTTTAAAAGGACGTCAACGAGACTCTCTTATTAACCTTTCCTCGAATCAGTCAACGATTAAAACATTAAACTTTACGAACGTAAGGGTATTGCCAAAAGGAAAGGCAAGCCTTTTAAGTATTAGTAATTTTGATCTGAGTTTTTCCTATTCACAGTTGTTGCAAACTAGTCCGGTCATTGATCAAAATAAAATGACCAAACAAAGGGGGGCCATTGGGTATACTTTTAATAATCAAGTAAAAAGTATTGAGCCTTTCAAAAAATTAATCAAAACCAATTGGTCTTGGCTAACTTGGTTAAAGGATATTAATTTTAGTCCTGCACCAAGTTTAATTAGTTATAGAACAGTGCTGGATAGACAGTATGGAGAATACACGCCTAGAATTATCAATTCTTCTGATAGGACAATTGATAAAGTAGAAACTACTTATGATAAATATTTTACAAAGAGTCAATTATTTAACATGCGTTGGCCATTTACAAGATCATTGAATTTGGATTTTAATGCCAATATGAATTCAAGAATTGATGAACCTGATGGGGCCAATAGTTCACTATCATCTAAAGATTTATTAACTAGAATTGTACCAATTTTAAATAGTGGAAGAAATACCTTGTATAGTCAAAAGGCTATGGTTAGGTATGATATACCTACTACTAAATTGCCTTTGACCAATTGGATATTAGCCAATGTAAATGCGGTAACCAGTTATAATTGGATTGGGTCAAGTCGTTTAGCCGTTGATTTGGGTAATACAATAGAAAATACATTAGCCTATCAAGCCACCGCACAATTTAATTTTACTTCTCTGTATAAAAAATCAAAATATTTAAATGCCGCCATCAGTGATGAAAAAGTAGAAGAGAAGCAACCCATCACCAATCCTTTAGCTACTAAAATTTTAATGACTAGGGCAGAAGCCTTGGCTGGTAAAACGGGAAAAGCAAGAGACTCTACTTTAAAAAAATGGAGGGAAGCGAGAAGGCAGGAGCGTATTGCCCAAAGAGTATTAAAAGCCAATGAACCAATAAATGTTCCTGGTGGGGTAAAAACAATTGCCCGATTCTTGACTATGTTAAAAACAGCTAATGCCGATTATACGGAAAGCTTTAATAGTCGATTGCCTGGATATGATGGCAATGTTGAATTTTTAAATGATAAGGGAACGGGATTATCGCCCACTATCGATTATATGTTTTTAGGTAGGCAGCCTGATTCTAATTGGCTGAATGATCAATATCGCTTGTATGGTAATATTAAAAAAGATGTGAATTTTAATATGATATTTAGGCAAACATTTGATCAAAAGTTTGCATTTAGAATGATGGTGGAGCCAGTAAAGTCTTTAATCATTGATGTGATAGTGAATAAATCTTTTAGTAAAGAATATTCTGAATTATTTAAAGACACCAATAGCAATGCGGCTTTAAATGGTTACAATAATCCAACCCATGCGAATCCCTTATCGGCTGGAGGCTTCAATATTAGTTATATGGCTTTGAATACTTTCTTTTCAACGCATAATCCTAATGTTATTTCTACGCAGTTTAAAGCATTTGAAAATTATCGACAACAAATTTCTTTGCGTGTTGCTGGCAACAATGACTACTGGAATACTATTGGAAATAAAGCAGTCAAAGATGGCTATGCGGTTGGCTATGGTAAGTATGCCCAAGATGTTTTAATTCCTGCATTTATTGCAGCGTATACTGGGCAGGATCCGAAAAAAGTATCTTTATTAAATCAAACCAATTCAAGTATTAGATCCAATCCATTTACTGGTATGTTGCCAAAACCCAATTGGACCATTTTATACAATGGACTTGCCAAAACGAAACTACTATCAGATATATTTTCAAATATCACATTAGCGCATGGCTACAATGGTAGTTTATCCATGAATGGATTTACCAGCTCATTGATGTATGCTGACACCGGTAGAAGAAGTGCCCCTTCCTTTTTAGACACCGTGAGTAAGAATTACATTCCTTATTTCTTAGTACCTAATATTACTATTAGTGAAAGAATGGAGCCTTTAATTGGTATTAACTTAACTACGGTTACACAATGGTCACTACGTTTTGAATACAAAAAAAGCAGAATACTTTCCTTAAGTTTAATAGATTATCAATTAAGCGAAAACAATAGTACGGAATTTGTATTTGGCACTGCCTATCGAAAAAAGGGCTTAAAACTACCATTTACCATTCCTGGATTGAACAACAATAAATTTAATAACGACTTAACTTTTAGATTTGAT
>CANHOY010000127.1 GCA_947462495.1 Bacteroidota bacterium | reverse complement strand
TAAAACCCGTGAATAACCCTACTATTTTGTGCATTTCCCATGTAAACCGCCTGTGCATAAGCAACTTGCAAAACTAAATTTCATGAAGTCCCAATTTGGGTTGATTTTCGCAGTAGAAAATAGTTGATTCATTATGGCCCTTCCCAGTATAAATACCAATAGAACTAAAAAGAAAAGTACCTCAGTAGATATTAGTTCCATGATGTATGGAAAAATTCCACCACAAGCTAGAGAATTGGAAGAAGCGGTTTTAGGGGCTATTTTATTAGACAAAAGCGCTTTTGATACCATAAGTGAAATACTTAAACCAGAATGTTTTTACATTGAAGCACATCAATTAATTTTTACGGCCATGCAGGGCTTACAGCAACAAAATATGCCCATTGATATGCTGACCATGGTGGAGGAACTAAAAACACGAGAACAACTTGATATTATTGGCGGCGCCTATTATATTTCAAAATTAACCAACGTAGTAGTTTCCACCGCGAACATTGAAGCACATGGTAGAATTGTTTTACAAAAATTTATTCAAAGAGAATTAATAAGAATCAGCGGCGAAGTCATTGCCAACGCTTACGAAGACAGCACCGATGTATTTGATTTATTAGATGATAGCGAAACTAAAATGTTCAATATCACGAATAATTATTTAAAGAAAAATTTCGTAGACATTGGAGATGCTTTAGCGCATGCGGTAACTAGAATTGATTTATTAAGAACACAGAAAGATGAAATATCGGGAGTACCAAGTGGATTCACTTCCCTAGATAGAATTACTTATGGATGGCAACCTACCGATTTAATCATTTTAGCGGCAAGGCCTTCAGTGGGTAAAACCGCATTCGCATTAAACTTGGCCCGCAATGCGGCTTTGCATCCTACCAAACCACAAGCAGTTGGCTTTTTTAGTTTAGAGATGAGTGCCTCCCAATTAGTGCAACGTATTTTAAGTGCGGAGAGTGAAATTAAAATGGAAAAAATTTCTAGAGGAAAATTAGAAGATTACGAATACCAACAATTGCATAGTAAGGGTATTAAAAAATTAGAGCAAGCCCCTATATATATTGACGATACTGCTGCATTAAATATTTTTGAATTTAGAGCTAAGGCAAGAAGACTAGTGAATAAGCATCACGTTAAAATAATTATTATTGACTATTTACAATTAATGAGTGGATCGGGAGATAGAAATTCAAATCGTGAACAAGAGATTAGTAATATTTCAAGAAGTTTAAAAGCTTTGGCTAAGGAATTAAATATTCCCATCATTGCCTTGTCTCAATTAAGTCGTGCGGTGGAAACTAGAAAAGAAAGTAAGATGCCTCAATTGAGTGACTTACGTGAGTCGGGTGCCATTGAGCAAGATGCCGATATGGTGATGTTTATTTACCGTCCGGAGTATTACGAAGTAATGAGTAATGAAATGGGAGAAAGCACCCAAGGAGAAACACATATTAGAATTGCAAAGCATAGAAATGGTCGATTAGACCTAATTAAATTAAGAGCCAATTTAGACATTCAACGTTTCGAAGAGTGGGAAGGTGATAGCGGTATTCCTGGACTAGGCAATAATTACAAACCTATTCAATCTGGCGCCAACAATGGCGGTACGGGTGATGGAGGACGCTTCTTTATTCAAGGCAGCAAAATGAATGGCGGAGAATTTGACGAAGGCATCAACGACGACCAGCCTTTTTAAAATTTAATCAACATGCCTGTCCCTTATTTCTACGAACCTCATTTACTTTCGGGCAACACCAATTTTACTTTAAGTGAAGTTAGTAGTAAACATTGCGTTCAAGTATTAAGAATGCAAGATGGCGATCGAATTGATTTAACCAATGGTCAAGGATATTTATTTGAAGCAAGCATTACAGCAGCTCATAAAAAAAATACGCTTGTGACCATTTTAGCTGAGAAAAAATTTGCTGCTCCAACGCAAAGTTTAACCTTAGGTATTGCTTTACTAAAAAATGTCACTCGATTGGAATGGCTTATTGAGAAAGCTACTGAAATGGGTGTAACAGTAATTGTTCCCATGATTTGCGAGCGTACCCTATTTGAAAAATTCAAATTAGATCGTATGCAAAACATTGTGCAGTCGGCTATGATACAAAGTAGGCAAACTTGGCTTCCACAATTAAACACTCCCATCCCCTTCAAAGAAGTTATTGCCCAACAAAAAAACGCGCAAAAATTAATAGCCCATTGTGAACCAGGTGATAAAATGGATATTAAAAAAGTGAAAGCAGCACAGGATTGCCTTTTATTGATAGGCCCTGAAGGTGATTTTAGTAAGCCTGAAATTGAATTGGCCCTTCAAAATGGTTGCCAAGCCATTCAATTAGGCCCCACTCGACTTAGAACAGAAACAGCTGGTTTATTTGCACTAAGTGTATTAAAAAATTTCTAATTTCAAGCAATGAAAATTCTTGAAGTCAATACCCCTTTACTCGAAATCGCTTTTTTAGAAATCAATGCCCAATTAAATAAAGGCAACCCCCATTATATTAGGCCATTGAATAAAGAAGTGTCTGAGGTTTTTGACAAAACTAAAAACAAATTATTCCAACAAGGAAATGCCAAAAGATGGTTGGTACAAAATGAACGAGGTGAAACCATTGGTCGTATAGCTGCTTTTTATTATTCAAGTTATAAAAATAAGGGCACGGAATTCCCAGTAGGTTGTGTTGGTTATTTTGATTGCACCGATGATTTTGCAGCAGCCCAATTACTTTTCGACACCGCTAAAAAATGGTTGTCAGAAAATGGAATGCAGGCCATGGATGGACCTATTAATTTTGGTGATCGTGACAAATGGTGGGGACTCATGGTAAAAGGATTTGAAGAAGAGCCCATGTATGGCATGTCCTATAACCCACCCTATTATGAAGCCTTGCTTACCCAATATGGTTTTGAAAACTTTTACAACCAATATTATTATAAACTTAATATTGAAGACGGCCTACCACCTAAATTTGAAGAACGTTATAATAAATTTAAAGCCAAGGCAGATTACAGAGCAATTCATTTAGATAAAAACAATTTGCAAAAATTTGCAAAAGATTTTGTGACCATTTACAATAGTGCTTGGGCACAACATGGAGAAGCCAAAGCTATAACCTATGAACAAATCATAAAGTTATTTAATTCTCTAAAAGCAGTCATGGACGAAAGAGTCATTTGGTTTGCCTATTATAAAGAAGAACCCATTGCGATGTTTATTAATATTCCTGACTTAAATCAATATTTCAAATATTTTAATGGTCAACTTGGTTGGATACAAAAATTACGCTTACTATGGATGAAATGGAATAAAAGCAATACTAAATTAACAGGCTTGGCTTTTGGGGTAGTTCCTAAATATCAAGCTTTGGGGGTGGACAGTTTTTTAATTTATGCTTGCGATTTATGGCTGCATGAATCCAATATATACAAACAATATGAAATGGGTTGGGCGGCCGATTGGAATCCTAAAATGGTAAATATTTATAAAAGTTTAGGCGGGATACCTAGCAGACAAATGGTCACTTACAGGCATGTGTTTAATCCAAACAATACCCCATTTGAAAGGCACCCCATGATGGATTACAGCGTAAAAGACTAAGCCCAATTCGCTATTTATAAATAGGGGATAAGATTTAATTAGGGGAGCTTTACTTTTGATTTTGAATGTGTATATTGCGCGTCAAGTATGGAAAATTTTGTTGTTTCAGCTAGAAAATATAGGCCCCAAAACTTTAATACAGTGGTGGGACAGTCGCACATTACGACCACGTTAAAGAATGCCATTTTAAACAATCATTTAGCACATGCTTTTTTGTTTTGTGGGCCTAGAGGTGTGGGTAAAACTACCTGCGCAAGAATTCTTGCTAAAACTATTAATTGCACCCATGTCACTAAAGAAGGAGAAGCTTGCAATACCTGTGAAAGTTGTGTTTCTTTTGAAAAAGGGGGCAGTTTAAATATTCATGAATTAGATGCAGCTAGCAATAATTCAGTAGATGATATCAGAACCCTCGTAGAACAAGTTCGCTTTGCACCGCAAGCAGGTAAATACAAAGTATATATTGTGGATGAGGTACACATGTTAAGTACCAGTGCCTTTAATGCCTTCTTGAAAACTTTGGAAGAACCTCCTCCTTATGCAATTTTTATTTTAGCCACTACAGAAAAACACAAAATATTACCTACCATTTTAAGTAGGTGTCAAATTTTTGATTTTAGACGTATTAACTCCAATGACACCGTTGCTCATTTAGAAGAAATTATTGGTAAAGAGCATATTAAAGCTGAAAAAAATGCATTACAATTAATCGCCCAAAAAAGCGAAGGCTGTATGCGAGATGCATTAAGTATTTTAGATAAAATAGTTAGTTTTTCCAATGGAGAATTAACCTATGCTAATACTTTAGAGCACTTAAATATTTTAGACGAAGCTTACTTTTTTAAACTACTTGATTATTTAGTAAAGCAGGATTTAACAAGTGCGATGTTATTATACGATGAAATTAACCAAAAAGGATTCGAAGGCGATATGGTATTATATGGACTGGCTAGCTTTATTAGAAACTTATTGGTTTGCAAGGATCCCGCAAGTGCACAATTATTAGAGTCTATTGAAGGCTGGAGAGAACAATATCTCACAACTGCAGCAGCTATAAGTACTCCTTATTTAGTAAGTGCCTTAAACTTATTAAATGAAGCAGAGATTCAATTTAAAATGGCTCGAAATAAAAGATTACATGTGGAGATGGCCATTATAAAATTAAATTTTTTACAACAAGCCATTGAGTTGAGCATGGAAGATAACCAACTAGTAAAAAAAAAACTAGTTGAGAGCCACTACCCCATTCGATTAAAAAAAATTCTTCCTTTAAGTAATATTTCCGTTAACCAAGAGGCTAAATTAATTATTGAAACTGCCCCTGTAGCGAAAAATAAGAACAAAGAACCTATTGCGCCTATTGCATCCGAAATGGCGCTTCCTAGAGTGGCTGCCTTGGAGTTGACATTGGAGGCACCAATGGAAACTTCAATAGTTTCACCAACAAAGGTCGCCACCGCATCCATTCCAACTGCTCCAAACCCTAACACTACTATAAGTTCCAAAGAGGGCAATAAGAAAAATTTATTGGCTGTTTTACAAAAAAAATACGGTGAGCAATACGAAATAGAAGAAGTAATCGAATCTCTTCCATTAAGTATGGAACTATTAAGAAAATGTTGGGACGACTACACCCTGTATTTAGAAACCGCATTAAAACACTCAGCAGCTGGTACATTTAAATTTGCAGT
>CANHOY010000126.1 GCA_947462495.1 Bacteroidota bacterium | reverse complement strand
TCCTTCCCTTTTGGAACAACAGCATTGTACTTGCCAATATTAAAATTGATTTTTTTTCTATGCTCCAAGTCAACTGCTTTGGCATTGCTTTTAGTAAGAAAAGATTTGGCAAAGATGTTTTCCATTGGGACAAAAATAGTTATTTATTCTTAAGATGTTTTGCAGAAGCCTCCAATGCTTCATAAAAAGTTTCCCCATACTTTCTAACAATGGATTCCTTTAAAAACACATAGGCAGGCACTTTTAGTTTAACCCCTAAGCTGCAAGCCGCTTTGCAAAGATCTTCCCTAGGTTCATAATTCATGTATTCCATTGTAGGATCGGCCTTGCTTTTTTGAACTTTAATGGGAAACAAGTGACAACTAATTGGTTTCTTCCATGGAATTTTACCATCATTATAAGCTTGTTCAAAGGCACATTTAATAATTCCTGCCTTATCCTTAAAGCCATAAGCACAAATTTCACCATTTAAGGTAGGCGTTACCCACCCAAATTCTCGGTCATATAAAAATTGTCCTACTTGTTTTACTTCTTTGATGCCTTCTTTGGTCATATAAGGCTCCACTAGGTCATAGTATTCTTTAATAAAATCTTTCTCTTGATTCTCTAAAGGAGCCCCTGCATCACCATCCTCACAACAACCTCCTTTGCATTTTGTTAAATCACAAACAAATTGTTCTTCCACTACCATATCACTTACTAAAACAGAATCAATAATAATCATAGTTAAATTTATGGGACAAAGATAGTTTTATTTCCAACGAAATGTATTTACTAAATGCTTCAAGTCTTGATATAAAAAAGCATTCACCGGTGCTAAAGAATCTTCATTTGGCGTGGTATCTATATAAAGTGCTCCTCTAAAAAAATGGGTAGTAGAATCAGTTAAAAAAAACTGATAGCTGGTGGCTACCTCGCCTCCTATATGAAAAAATACACCTTCCACCCCCTGCTCATTAGCAAATAAAGAATCATCAATAAAGCTGGCTCTGCTGTTATGATTATTAGCGAAAGTATAAGCATCTCTAACTAATGTATCTAACTGGTTTGGCTTCATTTTAGAATAGCTAATATATAAAGTGGCCCCCATTGTTGGAAAGTGAATATTAATCCAGGAATCTGTTTTTTTACTTGTGCCAAAATAATTGACATTGTTGTCAATTTTGCCATAGGTAGGAAATTCAAAAGTATAAGGATAGGCATCTTGATTAAAAACTTGATAGGCTTTATCAGGAAAAGTAATGGATGGATACCCTTTATTTTTATTGGCAAAAGGTGAATTACATGCTACTAAAAATAAAATAGAGGCAATAAAAATACTCAATAAAAACCTATACATGATCAGGGAATTGTGTGGGTAAAGGAGTGATAATTAATTGAATTTTATGAATTCTATTTTTTTGAATTTCCAATACTGTAAAACTAAATTGTTTGTATTTAACTACCTGTTGTAGCAATGGAAATTGTCCTGCTAATTCTAAAAACAAGCCTGCCATAGTATCACTTTCGCCTTTGACTGCATCAAATGTATTGGTGGCAATATCTATAAAATTACAAAAATCATTAATGGTAGCCTTCCCTTCAATACTATAATGATAGTTATCAATTTTTTTAATCATGGATTCTTCTTCGTCAAATTCATCCTTAATATCCCCCACAATTTCTTCTAAAATATCTTCTAAGGTAATAATTCCGCTAGTGCCTCCAAATTCATCCACCACCACGGCAAAGTGAATGCGTTTTAATTGAAATTCTTTCAATAAATCTTCAATCATTTTTTGTTCATGTACAAAAAAAGCGGGTCTAATCAATGGCTTCCAATTATAGCTGGCTCCTTCATTGATATGTGGAATAATATCTTTAGTATGTATCATGCCAACAATAGTATCTAAATCTTCTTTATAAATAGGAAACCTGCTGTAGTTGTGTTCTTTAATATGTTCTAATAAATGATCAAACCCTAATTGCTCCTCTACCCCATCTACGTCCAACCTGGTTTTCATGATTTGCTTAACGGAAATATTCCCAAATTTTACAATGCCTTTTAAAATACTTTTTTCATGTGTTTGATGCACAGGGGAAGTGGTTAACTCAATCGCATGGTCTAATTCTTCCATGCTGTAGGAATTGTTATTGCGTTTTTGTGCCATTATTTTTTCAATACTATTGGTATACTTTACCATAAAAGAACTAGGCTTGGAAAAAATAAAATATACGCCCTGAATAATAAAGCTAAAGTCTTGTGCAAAACGAATATTGTTTTGCGTAGCCATTACCTTAGGCAAAATTTCTCCGAAAAATAATAAAAGTAAAGTAACCAAAACTACTTTCACAACAAATTCAAAACCAGGCAAGGCAATTTTGTCAAAACTAAAAAAATGATCAATGATTACATTGGCGATTAAAATAATACAAATATTTATAAAACTATTCGCAATTAACATGGAGGTCAATAACTTCTTGGGCTCTTCCAACAACACTACAATTCTTTGTAGGGGTCTGTAAGGTTTGTTTTTGATGGATTGAATGTCTTTATAGGACAAAGAAAAAAACGCCACTTCAGATCCGGCTATAACAAAGGAGAGAAACAATAAAATAAACATTAAAATAAGTAGCGCACTATCTTGTTGCAGCTGCAACAAATAATTAATTGAGGAAATAAAAAGCGGTCCCGAATGAGGTTCCAAAATAAACTTGTTTTACGAGTGGAAAGTTACCGATTTTAAAAAGACAAATAGAAAAATTTAACAGATCTACATATTTTTTAAATAATCTACGATCACTTTTGGAAAAGGATAGTTGCTCAATTTAGATTTAGGCACCCAAATAGCCTTAGAAAATATGGCTGGCTTACTTTTAAGGGCCACTTCAATAAACCGAATGGTCAGTTGTTGATGTGTAAGCAGTTGATATACAGGTGCTGAAATGTCTGAGCTTATTATTTCACTGCTTTTCAAGGCCAATTGATTTTGAAAAACTTGTTTAAAATAGGCCGTATTCACCAGAGGCAAACTGTCGTTTTCTACCAAATAAAATTGGTACAAACCAGCCCAAATATCTTCATTTCCGCGCTTTTGTAGGAGCCAAGTATTTTTGTAATTAAAAATGAAAAAGTCAAAATACCTTTTCCTTTTTTGAATTTGTTTTAATTTAATGGGTAACAAATTAATTTGATTGCTATTAAAAGCAACACATTTTTTTTGCATCACACAACCATTGCATAATGGGGCCATTGGTTTACATATTGTAGCTCCAAAATCCATTAAAGCCTGATTGTAAAGTCCCGCCTTTTTTTTATCTAAATTTTCAAACGCAATTTTATTAAATAACTGAATCCCCTCTTTGGTGTCTATAGCGGTGGCTATTCCATAAAATCTAGAAAATACTCTAAATACATTCCCATCCACCACTGCATAAGGTAAATTAAATGCAAAAGAAGCAATAGCAGAGGCGGTATAAGGACCAATTCCTTTTAAATCCAATAGTGCTTCATAGGTATTAGGGAAAATGCCATCCAATTTATCTACTATATAACGAGCGGTATGTAATAAGTTTCTGCAGCGATTATAATAGCCTAAACCTTCCCATAATTTAAAAACCTGTTCATCTTTGGCATTGGCTAATTTAAATATAGTGGGGTATTTTTTTACAAATTTTTCATAATAGTCCCAACCCTGTTCCACTCTGGTTTGTTGTAAAATAATCTCACTTAACCAAATTTTATAGGGATCTAGCTCGCCTTTCCAAGGCATGGGCCGATGATTGCTGCCTTTATTCCATTTTAGCAATGAAAGCGTGAAGAAAGTTGACATAAGAACAAAAATGAGTTAAAAAGGCCAAAATCATTCACTTTTTAATAATTAGGGGAATACTATATATAGTATAATTATTATATATTAAATAATAATATGCGTATAGAGCTATAATTATGTTTCGAAATGGATAAAAATAATAGAATAAAGTTGAAAAAAGGAAAAATTGCTTTATTTTTAATACTGAACCACAAAACTAAATTTCATGAGAAAATCTGATCTCATCAATCAAATATCTGACAAAACAGGAATACCTAAAGTGGACGTATTAGTTACTTTAGAAACTATGTTTAAAGAAGTGAAAGAGAATTTAGCCAATGGCCAAAACATCTACATACGTGGATTTGGCAGCTTTATTACTAAAAAAAGAGCGGCAAAAATTGGACGAAATATTAAAAAGAATATTGCCGTAGAAATTCCAGAACATTTTATACCCGCTTTTAAGCCAGCAAAAGAATTTGTCAACGAAGTAAAAAGCAAACGTAAGTAACTTACCTTTGCAACAAATTGACCTACTTTGAAGAAACCCCAATTCATTGCTATTGTTGTTGGCCTATTATTAATTAGCATATTGTACCTATTTGTTCCTAGATCTAATAAAAAGGAAACAGCAGCTTCTGCAGAAGTAGCTGTTAATCAAGAACTTAACTCTAAGACCATTATTGATGGCGCTAAAACATCCTTAACAGCTGATCAAAAAATTTCCTTGTTAAGTATTGAAAATCAACTAAATACAAGTAAAAAACAACAGGATAGTATCCTTATCTATCAATCCCTTGCTACATTTTGGGCGAAGGAGGTTCAAAGAATAGAACCCTATTTATATTATACTTACAGTGCTGCTTTGTTGGAAAATAATGAAAAAAGCCTCACTTTTGCAGCCCAACAGTTGGTAGATAACTTTATCAACCCGGATGCACCACCTGCCCTTCAAAATTGGATGGCAAGTATTGCAAAAGTTCTTTTAGAGAAAGCATTGGTTATCAACCCAATAAATGATTCGGCAAAAATAAATTTAGGCGCCTGCTACTTGTTTGGAAATATTTCAGACAATCCGATGCAAGGTATTTTAAAGGTCAAAGAAGTAGTGGATAAAAACCCACATAACCTCTATGGTCAACTTATTTTAGCATTGGGTGGAAAGAAGTCAGGCCAATACGAAAAAGCCATAGAACGCTTTTTAATCGTATTAAACGACGAACCTAATCATATCGAAGCCATGGTGAACCTGGCCGAGTGTTATGAATTAACCAATCAAAAAGAAATTGCCATTAATTGGTATACCAAAATAAAAACATTGGTAGCCAATCCTGAAGCAAAAGAAGCAGTATCTAAGCGAATTCAACAATTAAAGAAATAACATTTTATAACAAAAATTATTCGACATGCCTTGTGGTAAAAAAAGAAAGCGTCATAAAATTGCGACGCACAAAAGAAAAAAACGTTTAAGAAAGAATCGTCATAAGAAAAAGAACAAATAGTTCTATAT
>CANHOY010000125.1 GCA_947462495.1 Bacteroidota bacterium | reverse complement strand
GTCAGGATGTTTTACTAACAAATCGGCAGCACCTCTAATGGATTCATAAACTAGTCCATCATACCAAGGTGGACCATCATGTATTTTTATATCTTTTTCGCCCTTGGCAACTCTATCAAAATTGGTAAAGGCGTTCCTTGTTTTACCTAATTTCTTTTGCTCTTCAATTAAATCTTTGCGGTCAGGAATATACTTCCCTTCTAATTTATCAAAAACGTCATTGACGGTAATGGTATTCCATAATTTATATTTAGGCGTCCAAAATGGGTCATTAATTACAACTTGTTTTAGATCTAAGGGGCGAATAGGTTGAATGGTTTGCGCCATCAATTTGCCAAATGACATTAGCAATAGGAAGCAAATAAAGCTTACAATAATTTGTTTGTACTTATGGTTAGAAGCTTTTGCATTTATTTTGTTTAACATGGCCTAAGTGTTTTACTTAGGCTATAAGTTACAAAATAATTGACAAATTTCCTTTTCTAAAAATTACTTTACTGTATAGTTTTTGCCCATCACGCCGGTAATGGTTAATTTTTGCCAGGTTTTTGGCAGCTTACTTGGTAATTGAACAATCCCTTTTTCGGTAATGTCTAGTCCGCCAAAACCCATCAGTAGAGACTGAATAATTCCACCAGCGCCAGTAGCAAAATAAGGGTTAGTGCCGCCTTTGGTTTCTGCAATTACTCTAAAGGGTGGATTTAAATTGGGGGTGTATGATTCCTTAAAAAATTGTTCTGCTTTTTCAGTTTCACCTAATCTTTCATATAGCAAACTAAAGATGGCTTGTGTCATTGCAGGGGTACCTTGATTAGGAACCCTTTTGGAATAAAAGTCTAGGTCTTTTTTTATTTGAGCAGCGGAGGTTATCATTTTAAGAGGGTAGGCTAATAAATTAACATCAGCTTGTTTAATACCTTCTCCTTTATAGGAAGCATGTTCCTGAGTAACTCCTTTGGCTTCGCCTGTTTCATCTGGCATGGTAAGGATAGGTATATTTTTTGCTACTAAAGCCCAATCCTCATTTTGCGGCAATCCTAAAATGGCTGCTGCTTTATTCGCCGATTGTAAATTCACAATAGCTGCTGCATTGGTAAAAGCATTGTTGTTTACATTCTCGGCCCACTCATCTGCTGCGACCACATTATTAATTTCAAAATGACCTGGTCCTTTTCTATCTACTCTGCTTGCCCAAAAATTAGCTGTTTCTTTTAATAAACTCCAGCCTGTTGTTTGAAGCCACTCTTTGTCCTGGGTAGCACAATAATAGTTCCAAGCGGCAAATCCAACACAGGCAGTAATATGATGTTCAAAGGGGCCACTTAAAGCCCAGACCGGTGTTTCTTCCACGCCAGATCCTGCACTTTCCCATGGGAACATGGCTCCTTTATATCCATGGTTAAATGCGTTTCGGCGAGCTGCTTCTAATCGGTCATAACGATATTGAATCATCGACTTGGCCATCTCTGGATGTAAAATCAATAGAGCAGGGTACATCCATAATTCAGAGTCCCAAAAAATATGACCATTGTAACCCAATCCAGATAAGCCCATTGGGGAAGTACTTAAATTGGAGCCTGCTCTAACAAATGAATATAAATGATACAACATACTATGAATATCTTGTTGCGCTTGATCGTCCCCAGTGAGTTGAATATCACTTTTCCATAAATCGGCCCAAGCTTGTTGGTGATGCTCAATTAAACTTTCTCTACCTTCTAATTTTGCAAAAATGGTCATACGCTCAGCTTCATTCAAAGGATCGTCATGATGAGCAGAAGTAATGGAGCTCCCTGCAATAGAAAAATGGTAGGTGCTACCCGCTTTTAATTTTTTTCCAAATTTCATCAGGTGCATATTGTTGTCCCACATTTCATGTATCACTCGGGGTTCTGTACCATGCGTTTCAGAAAATAAAAAAGTATTGGAGGCGCACATTAATAATTTTCCAGTAGGGCTTTTAGCACTGGATGTCAATAAACTAATAACCACATGTGGGCGATCAATTTCATTGTAATAGTTTTGTACTTCTTTTAATGCATCAGGTGCTTCCATTACACTGGCAGCCCCTAAGTCAATGTCTTTGATGGCGGTAATACTTACATCCATTAAAACCGTAAAAGGCAATTGACGGAGTGCATAATACGTATAAGTAATTTTTGCTTTATCCCCCATGTCAAAACTGGCAGTAAAGCTGGCGTTTTTCATGTCCAAGCTTTGCGTAAAATTTTGAGTATTTTTTTGATTAATTTGTTCTCCATTCACACTTACTTGCATATTCAATAAATTGAAACTGCGTAAAAAATTACTCACTCTTCCTCGGCCATATAAATCATAGGCTCCTGCCAGCACTACGTCTTTTACTTTAAAAGGCTCTTGCGCAGAAACGATGCCTAGCATGCCATTAGCGACTGTAATACCGTAATAATTTTTTGTGTCCCAGTTTTTGGCTTCTAGCTTCCAAGGATCAATGGATTGCGCTTGTGCCATTAAAAAATGAATACTGAGCAAGGCTAAAAAAAGTAACTTTTTCATAGGTCGTTATTTGAAACAGTAAGTTACTATAAGTAGCCAGAATTACAAGCGCTCAATATTGAATTTAATCAATTTCAATGAGGTTTTTTTAGTTAAAATATAGAGTTTAATTCTAAAATCATCTTAATTACAATACCTTTATTTCATAAATAAAACTAAGATGAATCGACTCAAGGCCATTCAATTATTAATGAAATACAAGCAGCTAAAAAATTATCTTGAAATAGGGGTTTTTAATGGGCATATATTTTTCAGGATTAAAAGCAAATTAAAAATAGCAGTTGATCCAGATTTTACTTTTGATAAGCTTAGAATTTTTGGAAAAATTATTTTAAATCCTTTGAACATCTATAATAAGTATTTCAAAAAAACAAGCGATCTTTTTTTTGAAAAGGACGCTGCTTCTTTATTAAGTAATAATAAAATTGAAATATCATTGATCGATGGCATGCACGAGTATGATTTTTCGACACGAGATGTTGAAAATGTGTTGGAGTATTTAAGTAAAGATGGGGTTATTATTATGCATGATTGTAATCCTTTGACAAAAAAGGCTGCTTGTTCTTTTGAGGATTGGAAACAAAGAGATTTTGAAGGCACTTGGAATGGAGATGTATGGAAAACAATTTTATACTTACAATGTACAAGGCAGGATGTACAGGTTTTTGTGTTAGACTGCGATCATGGATTAGGTTTTGTTACAAAAACCAATGAGCCCTCAAAACTATTGCCTTATACCAAGGATCAAATACAGGCATTGACCTATGAGGATTTTGATAAAAACAGAGCTGAATTTATTAATTTAAAATCCCCTGATTATTTTTATGATTACTTTAAAATCAAACAATAAAAAAAGCCACTATCGCTAGTGGCCTCTTTTTGCAGTTGCCTTTTCGGCTAAAAATTTAGTAGCTTTTTTCTAAATTTTATATACTCTTTTTTAGCATCATTAATGAATGCCTCTTCCGATTTTGAATGCGTATAAATATAAGACAATTTAGTTTTGTCTACCGGTTTTGTATTCATTTGACTGCGATAATGGGTTACTGAAAATTGGATAATCTTAGCCATAATTTCAATAGTACTAATTCCTTTGTCAGTTAAAGTATATAAAAATACTTTTTTATTGGTGGGATGATTTCTTTTTTCGATTAAACCATCATCTGCTAATGTTCTTAAACGCTCTGCTAATACTTTTGAAGCAATCCTTTCTTTCATTTCTAGAAGTTCGCCGTAAGTATGCTTATGACGAAAAAGCATATGCCTTATTATTAGTAAAGTCCATTTGTCACCAATCACATCTATACCAGTGGTTATAGGGCAATGGGATCTTAAAGTAGTTTTGGGCATATTCTTAGTTTATAAATCTTTTGCAATTTACGTGTTATTCTATATTTTGATTCTTAAATCTTGCTTTATAACAACAATAGAATAAATACTAGATTCCAAAAATACGATTGTGTAGCTTTGTATAAACTTTTTATAGATAGTTTCTACAAAAACTGACCAAGTTCATACCAGTTCTTTGAATTGGGTAGTAATGATTTTCAATTGATTCAAATGATATTTTTATTATCTTCATATCAAATATTATTTAATATAAAATAGACCTATGAAAAATTTTCTATTGCTTATAATTACTACACTTGCAGTTTCGAATGTTTGGGCGCAATCCAAAATAAAACCCATTTCTAAACCTTTAGTTACCCATGTATATACGGCAGACCCTTCTGCGCATGTTTTTAATAATAAAATATACATTTATCCTTCTCATGATATAGATGCGGGTATTCCTGAAAATGACAATGGGGACCATTTTGACATGAGAGATTATCATATATTTTCTATGGACGCGATTGGGGCTAAAGTAGTGGACAACGGTGTTGCAATAGATAAAAAAGATATTCCTTGGGCGGGTAGACAATTGTGGGCACCAGATGCCGCGTATAAAAATGGAGTTTACTATTTATTTTTTCCAATTAAGGACAAGCAGGATATTTTTAGAATAGGGGTGGCTACTAGTAAAAGCCCGGTAGGTCCATTTAAGGCCGAACCTAATGAAATGAAAGGAACTTATAGTATTGATCCGGCTGTGTTTAAGGATGACAACAATGAATATTATATGTACTTTGGAGGTATTTGGGGTGGCCAACTTCAAAGATGGGATAACAATATATACAATGCAAATGCTAAATTAAAAACCGCCAATGAAAAAGCAATTTTACCAAGGGTAGCTAAGTTAAGTGCAGATATGAAAAGCATTGTGGAAGCGCCTAAAGAAGTTAAATTGCTAGATGAAAAAGGAAATCTATTTTTAGAACAAAATAACGATAAACGTTTTTTTGAAGCTGCCTGGGTACATAAATACAATGGGAAATATTATTTTTCCTATTCAACTGGAGATACGCATAATTTATGTTATGCCATTGGCGATAATCCTTATGGACCCTTTACCTATAAGGGCGTTATTATGAAACCGGTTCAAGGATGGACAAGTCATCATTCTATTATTCATTATAATTCCAAATGGTATTTATTTTATCACGATACCGAATTATCTGGTAAAACACATTTGAGAAATATTAAAATGACTGAGTTAAAATACAATAAGGACGGTTCAATCAAAACAATTGAACCTTATCAATAGTTAAACTTTTAAAATCACAACAATGAGTACTCCCGAAGAAAATTTTGCAAAATTAGGATTAAGCCTACCACCTGCGCCAAAGCCAATAGGTGTGTATAAGCCATTATTAGTAGATGGAAATC
>CANHOY010000124.1 GCA_947462495.1 Bacteroidota bacterium | reverse complement strand
GAAGATGCAATCTACATAAAATTTGGTGGGCAGAGTAGGGTTCGAACCTACGTACTCGTGAGAGAACAGATTTACAGTCTGTCGCCTTTAACCACTCGGCCATCTGCCCAAATTTACACTGAGCCGGAAATGGGACTCGAACCCGCGACCTGCTGATTACAAATCAGCTGCTCTACCAACTGAGCTATTCCGGCAAGACATGAAAGAACTATCCCAAATTTTGGGATGGCAAAGGTAATGGAATTCTTTATTTATCAAAATTTTAGAGCACTATTTTATCCCAAAATCAAGGTAAAAATCAAAATAAGATCCAATTCATGCCCCTAACTGGTAAAAAGGTACAAAACTGGCAATAAAAAATGCCCATTGTTCAATGCAATTGAAACAATAGGCATTTAGGTAAAAACAGGAAAAGTTATAGCGCTAAGCGTTCTTTTTTCTTTATTAATTGATTGGTAATGGAATTAAAAGCTTCATCAAATGCGGTTTGAAATGTATTGGCGGACGCTTTAACAAAACAATCCTGCTTGGGTATGTGAATTTTAATTTCTACTACTTTTTCCTTTATCGCATGTGCCATACTTTCTAATTTTAAATACACTTCTATTTTCGTTATTCGATCATGAAAGGTTTGCAATTTGTCCAGTTTTTTTTGAACAAAATCTAACAATTTTTTGTCTGCATCAAAATGCACTGTTTGAATACTGATGTTCATAAGATAAAATTTAATAGATAAAAAATAAGAGCTTGGTAAGACATAAAAATGGTTTTTATACTTACTCTAGTAAGTTACCACATCTTTAGAGGTGTTGCAATAATAAAAATAGTTTTAAGAAAATTTTATGACATGGTATGATACTTGTCATATTTAGCAATAGAGCTCCATGAGTTTTATTATGCTTTTGGATGCGCTTTTGAAAAAACTTCTTTTAATTTTTCAATGGTATTATGCGTATATACCTGCGTTGCCGCCAAGCTGCTGTGCCCTAATAATTCCTTTACTGCATTTAAATCAGCCCCATTATTCATTAAATGGGTGGCAAAGCTATGCCTTAAAACGTGTGGACTTTTCTTTTGCAAGGTAGTTACTTGCGATAAATAAAATTTAACGAAAGTGTACACCGCTTTAGGTTGTAGCGCCTTCCCTTTTTCATTAACAAATAAATAGGGATTGCCATTGGCCTCCTCTGGTTTTTGTGAAATGTACTTTTTTAATTCCAACGCCAATTCAGGACTTAATGGTAAAATTCTTTCTTTATTCCCTTTGCCCAATACTTTGATTATTTTTTTAGAAACATCTAACTGGTTTTCTTTGCATTGAATTAATTCACTTAAACGCATGCCAGTGGCATAAAAAAGTTGAATGACCATTTTTTCGGTATACCCCTTCCACCCTTCTGCAAAAGATAAATTTAAAAAAAGCTGTTCCATATCGTTTTCAGCAACAAAGCTGGGTAGTCGTTTGCTTATTTTAGGGCTGATGACTGTTTCCATAGGACTTTTAGTTAATTGCCCTTGTTGGATTTGGTATTTGTAAAAAGATTTTAAGGAAGAAATTTTTCGGTTTAATGTTTTTCCTGTCATATCCTCTTCTTTCATGGAAGCCAGCCAGGACCGCACCATGGTTCCAGTAATTTGATCATAAGGCATGCCTTCGTATTGGGTTGCTACAAAGTCAAAGAACTGAATAAGGTCATTGGAATAAGCAGTAATAGTATGCATGGAATACCGCTTCTCAAATTGGAGATAGGCCAAAAAAGCATTGAGTGGTATAAAACGGGTTTGTATAGCCATGTCCTTATAAAGGTAAGGCTTGTTGTTAAAACAAAAAACCCAAGCCTGCTTGGGTTTTAAAAATCATTAGCGTGTTTTTCGAACCTTTATATTTATTAAAAGGTGAAGAAAAACAAAAAACCCAAGCTAGTTTCTTACTAGCTTGGGTTTTAATATCATTATAAGAAGAAAAAGGATTCTATCCTTCTATCTTTCCGCTGAAAATTTGTTGCTTGTAAACAGCTTTAAGTACTTCGAAACGACGTTTTACAGATGGTTTTACAAATGCTTGACGTGAACGCAAGTTGATCAAAGTTTTACTTTTTTCAAACTTCTTTTTGTACTTTTTTAACGCTTTGTCAATGTTCTCGCAGTCTTTTGAATCAATTATTAACATAATATATATACCTCCTCAGGTGTTTTAAAATAAAAATTGGAAGGCAAAGATAGGATTCCTTTTGAAAATACCAAATTTACTATAGGTTTTTATCCTCAATCCCCCTTCCTTTTAAGGCGCCAGAGATGGCTTGATCCATGACCCTTTCGGCAAAAGGACGTGTTAAGTCGTTTAATTCCTCGGTTTTGGTCTGAATCAGGTTCTTATCTGCCATGGTAATTGCCAATTGTAAAGCTTGCATGGCATTCGCTGTGGCGGTCATTTCGTCCTTACTTAATAAGTTAGCATTCTTCACCATGAATTTTTCAGTTACAGACAGCATTTGTTCCGCCTCTGTGCTGGCTTCCACTAAAGCCCTGGTGGCAATGTCGGCCTTGGCATGGGTAATACTTTCCATTAATCTTTGCTCCACTTCCTCATCGGTTAATCCATATTGTGGTTTGATATCAATACTTTGCGTCACCCCACTTCTTAGCTCCTTTGCACTCACTTGTAAAATACCATCTGCATTAATTAAGAAACTAACTTCCACTTTGGGAAGACCCGCTGGCATAGAGGGGATTCCTGATAAAGTAAAAGCACCTAATTTCCGATTGTCCTTTACTAAATCTCTTTCACCTTGGTATACAGCAATATTAATTCCCGATTGGGCATCTTTTTGAGTAGTGTATTGTCTTGAAGCTTTCGTAGGAATTTTTGAATTACGTGGCAGTAATACATCCATTAAACCTCCCATGGTTTCAATACCTAAACTTAGCGGGGTAATATCTAATAACAACATGTTTTGGTTATTGCCTGCTAAGATATCCGCTTGCACCGCCGCACCTAAAGCCACCACCTCATCTGGATTTACTGAATCATTCACTGCTTGATTAAAAAAAGTAGCTACTGTTTTTTTAACCAATGGAACGCGTGTACTTCCTCCCACCATTAACACGGTATTGATATCCGCAATAGTAAGCGCTGCATCTTTCATAGCCAACTTGCAGCAATCCATGGTTTTATGAATAATAGGAGTAATTAAACTTTCATAAATTTCTTTAGTGATGGAAATTTTTTCTCCCGCAAATTCTGTTTCAAAAAAATCAGCAGTAGATAAAACGATTTTAGCTTTCTCTGCAGCCAATCTTAATTGTTGTTTTAAAATTTTATGACCTTCTAAATCAGCTACCCCCATTTCTTTCATCCAATATTCAATAATGGCTCTATCTAAATCATCGCCACCTAAATAAGTATCTCCATTGGTACTAAGTACTTCAAAAATTCCATTGGAAATTTTTAAAATGGAAATGTCAAAAGTACCACCCCCTAAATCATATACTGCAATAGTTTTTTCTTCTGTAGGATCCATTCCTAATCCATACGCTAAACTAGCCGCAGTAGGTTCATTAATAATACGTAATACATCAAGCCCTGCTAGCTTTCCTGCATCTCTTGTGGCTTGACGTTGTGTGTCATTAAAATAAGCGGGTACTGTAATGACCGCTTTGGTTACAGGTGTTTTTAAAATATGCTCGGCACGTTTTTTTAATTCGATTAAAATAAAAGAAGATAAATCAATAGGAGAATAAAAAGTAGATCCCACTTGTACTTTCACTAAACTATCTCTATTGTCATCAATAATTTTATACGCAAAAAAATCTTGATGCGTTCTAATATCATTATGGCTTTTCCCCATTAAACGCTTGGCACTAAATATGGTATTTTGAGGATCAGATTCTAAAAAAGGTTTTGCATTCATCCCCACTTCTACATTTCCAAAGGCATCAAAGTGAACTACACTGGGTACAATACTACTACCATCAAATTCTTTAAGTGCTGTTGGCAATTTAGTATCTGGATGAATAATGGCTACTAAACTATTGGTGGTACCTAAATCGATCCCTACAATGATGTCTGCTTGTTGCAAACTTCCTGTTGCAATATTAATACCAATTTTAGCCATTTAAAAAATTTTACAAATGTACATTGCTACTCAAATTAAAACTTATGATTTGAGGAAAGATTTATAACCACATTTATCCAACCAATTTGGTTGCATAAATTAATTTTGTCTTTGAAAAAGTATCATGCCATGGTTGACCATTCCATGCCAAGCCAAACATTGAAATAATGGTCGTATGAATGGTGGCTCTTACAAAAAATTGGAAGATATTGGGCCTACCTCCTTTGTCCGAAACCACTTTGGTTCCAGTAAACCATTTGGCGGGGGTCCTCAAAAAAATCCACTCAAATAAAAACACATATACCCACATGGTTGCGAAAAAGAAGTACCCAAATTGAATAGGTGTATAATTCCAGTACAATACGTGGAAGTTCCACCAACCATATATTATATAGGTAAGAATAGCTATTAAAATGGTATCCACTAAAAAGTGTAAAATTCTGGTTCCGTCGCCAATTGTGGGAGTTGTTGGGTTCATGATGCGAAATTATTGCATTTTAGTAGTTATTTTTGCTTAAAGTATTTAGAATATGACTTTGATACAAGAACTACGCTGGAGAGGGATGATTCAAGATATCATGCCGGGCACAGAAGAATTGTTTGAAAAAGAGCAAGTGTCTGGATATATTGGCTTTGACCCCACTTCGGACAGTTTACATATTGGGAGCTTGGTGCCCATTTTATTATTAGTTCATTTACAAAGAGCAGGACATAAACCTGTGGCTTTAGTAGGTGGCGCCACTGGCATGGTGGGAGATCCGAGTGGTAAAAGTGAAGAACGTAATTTATTAAGTGAAGAAACTTTGCAATTTAATTTAGCTGGGGTTCAAAAACAATTAGCCCATTTTTTAAATTTTGATACTACCCTTCCTAATGCAGCCGAAATGGTGAACAATTACGACTGGTTCAAAAGCTTTACTTTTTTAGATTTTATTAGAGACGTAGGCAAGCATATTACAGTGAATTACATGATGGCAAAGGATAGTGTGAAAAAAAGAATTGAGGGAGATACTGGAATGAGTTTTACCGAATTCACTTATCAATTGGTACAAGGGTTTGATTTTTATTGGTTGTATAAAAATAAAAATTGTAAAGTTCAAATGGGTGGAAGTGATCAGTGGGGCAATATTACTACAGGTACAGAATTAATAAGACGCAAAATGGGTGGAGAAGCATTTGCTTTTACTTGCCCTTTAATTACGACCACGGAGGGCGGTAAATTTGGCAAACCGG
>CANHOY010000123.1 GCA_947462495.1 Bacteroidota bacterium | reverse complement strand
TCACTATACATTGGAGTTCTTAACTTTAATCTTTGCTCGATAAAGTAAGGACGCATATCAAAAACACTTTCTACTAATTTACCAATTTGACCATCCGTTAATTTTACTTTAGCAGTACCGTAAGTGTTTACGTTAATAGAGGTAGGTTTAGCCACTCCAATCGCGTAAGAAACTTGCACTAATACTTCTGAAGCTACACCAGCAGCTACTAAGTTCTTAGCAATGTGACGTGTTGCATAAGCAGCAGAACGGTCAACTTTACTAGGATCTTTACCAGAGAAAGCTCCACCGCCGTGAGCCCCTTTACCACCGTAAGTATCTACGATAATTTTACGGCCAGTTAAACCAGTGTCTCCATGTGGACCACCAATTACAAACTTACCAGTTGGGTTAATATGATACTTAATATCGTTGTTAAACAACTTAGCGTATTTCTTATATTTTGCTTTTACTCTTGGAATTAAAATTTCAACAATATCTTTTTTGATTTTCGCTAACATCTTTGCTTCTGCATCAAAATCATCGTGTTGAGTTGAAACTACAATCGCGTCAATTCTTACCGGTTCATTTTTGTCGTTGTACTCTAATGTTACCTGAGACTTTGCATCTGGACGTAAATATTTAATCGCCTTGTTCTCTCTTCTTAATGCAGCTAATTCAATTAGAATTTTATGTGCTAAGTCCAAAGCCAATGGCATATAATCGTCAGTTTCGTTAGTAGCATAACCAAACATCATCCCTTGGTCACCTGCACCTTGCTCTTCTTTTTTCTTTCTGTCCACCCCTTGGTTGATATCGGCAGATTGTTCGTGAATAGCAGATAAAATTCCACAGCTATCCGCTTCAAACATGTATTCACTTTTTGTGTAACCTATTTTCTTAATTACATTGCGCGCAATAGTTTGTACATCTAAATAAGCTTTAGATTTTACTTCACCAGCTAATACTACTTGACCGGTAGTAACTAATGTTTCACAAGCCACTTTTGATTGTGGATCGAATGCTAAAAAGTTATCAATTAAGGCGTCAGAAATCTGATCGGCTAATTTGTCTGGATGTCCTTCGGAAACGCTTTCTGAAGTAAATAAATAAGGCATTTTCTTTTATTTAGAGTTTGTAAAGTGCAAATATATTAATAAAAACAATTTGAATGAAAAACTGACTATAAATCAGAATAATAAATATGAAGCCTCATTCTACGCTTAGAATGGGTCCCTCCTCCTAATCTTACTCTACCAATGGCTGGCTGATTTCCAAATGAACTTGATAAGTAATTAGTCGTGGATTTTAAAATATTTTGTGGACGCGGGTTTACATATTGTATAGAATCATTTACTGGGGCCAAAATTCTAAAATCAAAAACAGAATCAGACCTGGCTATGACCCCTTGAACATACCTACTTATATTAAAATTATAAGTAGCCACATTCGAAATACCATCAAGGGTCTTATACTGAAGCTTTCCTCCAAATCGACTCATGCCATCAATATCATTTATTCCAGTAAAGTCATTTGGAACATTTCGTATTCTTTGAGTGGCCGCATCAAAGCTACCCAAGAATAAATATTGAGGGGGTAACAAATAGCGCTCTAATAAATTTGCTCCTGGGTCTGAGGGAACTTGTTCTGCAATTAATTCTGCGCGATGTATAATTTTATTTTGAAAGACTTTGAATCCTAATCCTGGGACTTTTATTTTTACCATAGTGCCAGGACTACTTTGTACATATACTAATGAATCACTTATTTGATTCTTTAAATGTTTGGTTAACTCCGATCCAGTGGTATTTCTTTTAATAAAATTGGCATGCCCATTATTATAAATGCTAAACTTAAAATAAGCTACAGCGGTATCTCTTTGATAACTTGAACTTGTACTAGAGGTAGATTTATAATAGAGCGCCAATTTTGTATTAGTATCATTTAAACTTATTTGAACCAGTACATTATTATTGGAAGAGGGGTCAGTAGATAAAGCAAAACCGGGAAAACTAGCATTAAATGTGGTATCTGAAAGGTAAGCATTGGTAGAATCATAATTTCTGATAAACATCCTTGCAAAAGAAGATAGCAATGGAATTCTAATTTGGCTCGCTGCTGCTTCATATCTATTATATACAGAATCTCTTACCCTAGTAAAGTCTAATGAATAGGGGCTAGCTAAAGCAGTGCTAGCTTGTAAATTATATAATTCTGGATAGTTATTTGCATAAGGAGTACCATCAAAATTTAGTGGGGTACTATTGTCAATTCTTTTCAAGTTCAATACAACAGGCTTAGTGGAATCTCCATAGAAACCTTTATAAGACAAAATCAAAACAGCAGAATCCACTTCTAAACTATCTCGATTACCTGGAATAGAAAAAGGAAAATTACTTGGTACTAATTGAAAGAACATAGTCGCTTTTGTAGATCCAAATAAAGCGTCATCTGTAATGGTACCTACCACTTTATTATCAGTTCCATAAAGTCTTAATGTATCCGGATAATCTACTGTAGTAGTAATGACGTCTATAATCGTATCCTTTGTATTGAAGTAATCTTGAGAAGGCAATAGACCAAGTCCTATATCGGTTGTACTTATTTTAGTACAAGCCGAAAAAAGAAGAATTGAAAAAGTAGCTACAAGAAAATTTCTACCAATATTATTCGATGCCATGAATGAATTAATTTGACTTTATTTGCCTGCAAGTTCGTTGTATAAATCTAAATACTCTGTTAAATCGGAATCCCATCCATTGAAAGGAATTACTTTTTTACCTTTAACAGTCGAAAATTCAGAAACTAGTTTTTTATCTATAAGATCAGATCCAAAGGAAATAGCATCAGAATAAGTAGCCCCTCCCCTGAACAAAGAGGTATTATTTAAATCCTTGAAAGGTTCTAAATCCTTGTCTTTAATATTTGTATTGATGAGTGCTTTTGTTAAAAAATCTTTATTGAATTTTTCTTCAAAAGTATTTTGACCAATGGTGAAAATTGTTTTTGCATTGGAGAAAACAGGTTCCTTTTTGAAGGCCGTTTTAATATAAGCAGGAATTAATCCAGTCATCCACCCACTGCAATGAATAATATCTGGAGGCCAACCGAATTTTTTAACAGTTTCTAATGCACCACGACAGAAGAAAATAGTTCTCAAAGCATTGTCTTCAAACCATTTATCAGTTTCATCATGAAATAAATGTTTTCTTTTGAAAAAGTCCTCATTTTCTAAAAAATAGACTTGCAAACGTGCATTAGGCAAAGAAGCTACCTTAATTTGTAATGGATAATCGTCACCGTCCAGTTGCACATTGATCCCTGAAAGGCGAACCACTTCATGAAGGCGATGCCTTCTTTCATTAATCACACCAAACCTTGGCATAATACAGCGTACTTCTAGACCACTGTCATTACTTTTTATAGCGAGCTTATTAATAACCTCCGCGAACTCTGTCAACTCTAAATAAGGTGACATCTCAGTGGCGATGAATAAGATTCGTTTTTTTTCAGACATTCCGTTTGGGGTTTAACTCAGTACAAAGTTTGAGTGTGCAAAGGTACGTAATACTAAGCACTTTATGAAACGACAAAAAAGGGGAATAAATAAGCCATTCTGACCTCATTTATAGACATTTGGTTGTAAATTGCAGAGTATTGAATTAAATTATAATTAATGGGTAAATTTCTAAAAATATCCTTCTTCTTTTTAATAGGCATATTATTGATTTGGTGGAGTTTACATCAAATTCCCCCTCAAGAATGGGACAAGTTCAAGTTATCTTTACAACACTCCCGTTTTTGGATTATCATTCCTGTATTTTTTTTATTAGGTCTTTCCCATTTTTTACGGGCATTAAGGTGGCGATTAATAATGGAACCACTCGGTTACCAACCAGGCATTTTGAATACCTATTTAGCCGTACTTATTGGCTATTTGGCCAATTTAGCTATCCCTCGTTTAGGGGAAGTATTAAAGTGCACTCTTCTTTCAAAATATGAAAAAGTGCCTGCAGAAAAAATTGTAGGTACCATAGTAGCGGAACGCGCATTTGATGTTTTTTGCTTAGGGCTTGTTTTTTTATTAGCCCTCACATTACAATTTAGTGTTATTGAAGCTGGCTGGAATCAATTACGAACTGCTCCAGTAGCAGGAGCTACGCCAAATCACACCACACTCCTTCTCCAAATTTTTGCGGGAGTGGCAATTGTATTGATCGTTCTATTTTTCATTTTTAAATCTAAATTGACTAAGGCCATAGAAAGTATCAAAAATATTTTTTGGGGGGTATGGGCTGGAATTATGAGTGCCACTCAATTAAAAAAACACAATTTATTTTTCGCATACTCCTTTGGTATATGGTTTCTTTATTTGTTTGCTACTTATATTGGCTTGTATGGAACCATCGGCACCGAAAGTTCATTTGCAACTGCTATTAGTTGTTTAGCCTACGCTAGTATTGGAATGATTATCACACCAGGAGGTATTGGCGCCTATGCCTATTTTATGGCAAAAGTACTTGAACTAAATGGAATTGATTATACACTCGGATTAGCCAACGGGACCTTACAATGGTTTTCTCAATTTTTAATAGTTTTAGTTTTGGGAGGCCTTAGTTTAATCATCCTTCCTATCATTAATAAACAAACTAAATAGTATGCGTGCAGTAGCATTGATAGAGAAAAAAATTAAAACAATCGAAGCAGCAAAGGCTCAAATCAGCGCTTGGAAAGTAACTGGAAAAACTTTTTCATTTACCAATGGCTGTTTTGATATACTACATCCAGGTCATTTATTTTCATTGGCCGAAGCTGCAAAAGAAGCAGACTATTTGGTAGTAGGATTAAACAGTGACCAAAGTGTACAAAGGTTAAAAGGACCTACTAGACCTATCAACAACACGCAAAGCAGGGCCATTGTACTAGCCAATTTAATGGTAGTAGACATGGTCGTTATTTTTGAAGAAGATACTCCATTGGATTTAATTAAAACCCTTATGCCAGACGTCATGGTCAAAGGTGGCGATTATACTATTGAACAAATTGTGGGAGCAAAAGAAGTCATTGCTCATGGTGGAAAAGTAATTATCAACCCCATAGTGGAAGGATTCTCCACTACTCAATTGATTGAAAAAATAAAAAAATAATGGAACCTACTTTTAAGAAAGTTTAGGAATGATCATACCCCTTACATTAAAAAAATAATATTGTTATGCAATTTTTACAAGCGTTACAACTAGAAAAAGAAAACGAAGGCAGCTCCACTGGAACAATTTGGATAAAAAGTAAGGGTCAAAAAATAACATCCTACTCGCCAGTAGACAAAAAAGAAATTGGCGCTGTAATTAGTTCCGACCAACAAGCTTTTGAAAATATAATT
>CANHOY010000122.1 GCA_947462495.1 Bacteroidota bacterium | reverse complement strand
ATCATTTACTCCCCGAATTTACCGCTTTGGAAAATGTATCCATTCCAGGATGGATAGGTAAAATGCCTAAAAAGCAAATACAAAATAAGGCCAAGGAATTATTAGACCTGATGGGCCTTTCCGATAAAATGGACAAGAAGCCGCATAGTTTATCTGGAGGAGAGCAACAAAGAGTAGCTGTAGCGCGTGCCTTGTTAAATAGCCCCGCACTAATTTTTGCGGATGAGCCTACTGGAAATTTAGACAGTGAAAACGCAACCGCTTTACACCATCTATTTATTAAATTAAGAAACGAATTGAATCAAAGTTTTTTAATAGTCACGCACAATGAAGCATTGGCTGCGATGAGCAACCGAAGTTTAACCATGAAAGACGGGAAATTTATTTAACCTTTATTACACTCTTGGTTTCCAAGGTGAATCTGCTACCCCATATAAGTGTCCTATATATCTAGCTAAAACAAAAAGATAATCACTGAGTCTATTCAAATATTTAATCACCATGGGTTCTACAAATAAATCTTCCTCCTGTAAATTCACACACCAACGTTCGGCACGGCGACAAACACAACGAGCAATATGTGCAGTAGAAATGGCTTGATGGCCTCCAGGTAAAATAAAAGATTTCATTGGTTCCAATACTTCGTTCATTTGGTCAATCAATTTTTCCAAAAACAAAATGTCTTCTTCTTTTAAATCTGGAATTTTTAAGTTGGGCTCTTTCTCCGGATCACATGCTAAGGAAGATCCTACCGTAAACAAACGATCTTGCACTTCTTTCAACACTGTTTTAATGCCAGTATCAGAAACTAAATCGCTTAACAAACCTATAAATGAATTTAGTTCATCAACTGTTCCATAAGATTCTATTCTGATATGACTTTTAGGTACCCTGGTACCTCCAATTAAAGTTGTTTTTCCTGAATCTCCTGCTTTGGTATATATTTTCATTGGGTATGAATTAATTTGACTCTATTATTTTTTAGTATAACAAAACTAATTAAATAAAGTTCAACAAGAAAACGAAAAAGCAGAAGTTGCCAATGCTTTAAAAATGAGAGAAATTATTGTTTACCGTATCTGTTTCAATATTTCCATCTCTTAAACGAACTACTCTGTGCGCATAGCGTGCAATGTCTTCCTCGTGGGTAACCAAAATAACAGTATTGCCACTGGAATGTATTTTACCAAATAGTTCCATTACTTCTACAGATGTTTTTGAATCCAAATTACCAGTAGGTTCATCGGCTAATAATATAGAAGGATTATTGACTAATGCACGAGCAATGGCTACACGTTGAATTTGACCACCACTTAATTCATTGGATTTATGATGGCTTCTATCCGCCAAACCTACTTTTTCTAAAGCCACCATGGCGCGCTCCAATCTATCTTTTTTGGAGATGCCAGCATATACCAATGGCAATGCAACGTTCTCTGCAGCAGACAATCTGGGCAATAAATTAAATTGTTGAAACACAAATCCAATTTCTATATTTCTAATGCCTGCTAAATCGTCGTCTGACATTTTACTTACATCATTACCATTTAAGTTGTACATGCCACTCGTTGGAGAATCTAAACAACCTAATATATTCATTAAGGTACTTTTACCACTACCCGATGGTCCCATGAGAGCAACATATTCATTTCTGTTAATGTCTAAGTTAATGCCCTTTAAAACAGGAATGGCTTGACCGGCCATGAAATAACTTTTCTGCAACTCTCTTAATTGAATAACCGATGACATGTGTGTTTTATTTACGTATTACTTTAGGCACTTTAAAGAAAACCCCATCCGAATCAGGGGCATTTTTTAAAGCAGCCTCTCTTGAAATAGATCCATTTACTTCATCCTTGCGCAGCACATTGAATGCGTCACCCATATGCATTAATGGTTCAGTCCCTGTGGTATCTAAGCTATTTAACTGCTCCACAAATCCAACCAAATCCTGCATATCTGCAACGAGTTTGTCCATTTTTTCCGGGGCCACATTTAACCTGGATAAATGTGCCAAATGGCTAACTAAATTCTTATCTACTTGCATGGTACAAATGTAGTTCAAAGCCCAATACCCTCAAGCTGGTTTTGTTAAAAGGTCAAATGACGCAACCAAAGGCAAAAATAATACTCAAAAATCTAAAGTTTTTTTGAAAATAGTTGCATAACTAACTAATTTTACAAAAATGCTCTAAAATGCAACGTTCAATCAAAAAAGTAGTGGTTTTAGGAAGTGGCGTAATGGGCTCTCGCATAGCTTGTCACTTTGCCGGTGTGGGTGTTGAAGTATTATTATTGGATATGCTAACCCCAGGAACGGAAGAAAGTAAACAATCAAAAGAAAGAAATAAATTAGTGAATGACGCTTTGCAAGCATCCATTAAATCCAATCCTTCTACATTATATTTAGCTAAATATGCTCAAAATATAAGTACGGGTAATTTTAAAGATGATATCGCAAAAATTGCAACTGCCGATTGGATTATAGAAGTAGTGGTAGAAAGATTAGACATTAAAAAAATAATTTACGACGAAGTTGAAAAATACAGAAAGCCAGGTTCTTTAATTAGTTCTAACACTTCTGGCATACCTATTCATTTAATGGCCGAAGGACGCTCTGAAGATTTTCAAAAACATTTTTGTGGCACTCACTTTTTTAATCCGCCTCGCTACTTGCGTTTATTAGAAGTCATTCCTACTGCTAAAACAGATCCAGCCATAATTGATTTTCATTTACATTATGGCGATGTGTATTTAGGTAAAACAACCGTTTTGTGTAAAGACACTCCTGCTTTTATAGCCAATAGGGTTGGAGTTTTTAGCATGATGAGTGTGCTACATATAATGGAAAAATTGGAATTAAGTATTGATGAAATTGAAGCACTTACTGGTCCATTAATGGGTCGTCCTAAATCGGCTACTTTTAGAACAGCCGATGTAGTAGGTATTGATACCTTAGTAAAAGTTGCAGCGGGCGTTGCTGCCAATTGCCCGAAGGATGAAGCAAAAAATATTTTTACCCTTCCTACTTGGTTGGAAAAAATGGTCGCGCAAAATTGGTTGGGAGATAAAACTGGTCAAGGATTTTTTAAAAAAATAAAAACAGCAAGTTCAAAAGAAATTTTAACCCTGAATTTAAAAACTTTTGAATACGAACCACGTATTAAAACAAAGATGGCATCCATAGGCACTGCAAAAGCCATAGAATCCTTACCAGAAAGATTAAAAAGTTTATATACAGTTGCAGATGCTTCCAAAGAAACCGATAAGGGTAAACAATTTGTTCGTGCTTTTCATCATGCGCTATTTTCTTATGTAAGTAATCGTATTCCAGAAATTAGTGATGAATTGTACCGTTTAGACGATGCCTTAAAAGCAGGCTTTGGTTGGGAAATAGGCGCTTTTGAAAGTTGGGATGTATTAGGGGTCGAAGCAGTTGTTAAAAATATAAAACTAGAAGGTGGCCAAGTAGCCTCATGGGTAGAAACCATGATAGCAAAGGGTTGTAGCTTTTACAAAGTGCAGGATGGGAAACGCTATTATTATGATGTAGCTACCGAAAATTATTTATTAATTCCAGGTGCCGCTTCATTTATCATCTTATCCGATTATCAAGAAAAAACTATTTGGAAAAATGCTGCCAGCCGATTGGTGGATATGGGCGATGGCGTGGCAGGCTTTAGTTGGAATACCAAAATGAATAGCATTGGAGGTGAGGTGTTGGAAGGGTTAAATAAATCTATTGCAATAGCCGAAGAAAAATTCAATGGGCTCGTGATTGCGAATGATGGAAATTTATTTAGTGCAGGCGCTAATGTAGGAATGATATTTATGTTGGCCATTGAACAAGATTATGAAGAATTAGACATGGCCATTCGAACTTTTCAAAATGCCATGATGCGCGTAAGGTATTCTTCGGTTCCAGTTGTAACCGCACCACACGGATTATGTTTGGGTGGTGGTTGCGAAATGAATTTACATGCAGATAGTATTTGTGCTGCTGCAGAAACTTATATTGGACTGGTGGAATTAGGGATTGGCGTGATTCCTGGTGGTGGTGGTACCAAAGAATTGGTATTACGCGCTTCAGATGAAATGCATATAGACGAGCCAGAAACCATAACACTTAATAGAAGGTTTATGCAAATAGCCACTGCTAAAGTGGCTACTTCAGCACAGGAAGCGATGGACATGGGTATTTTTAGAAAAGGACAAGATGCAATCGTATTAAATCAATCTCGTCGTATCGCCCATGCAAAAGAAAAAGTAATGCAATTGTTTAAAGCAGGCTATACCCAAGCCCAACAAAGAAAAGATATTAAAGTGCTCGGAAAAGCAGGCCTAGGTGCCTTATACGCTGGCATCAATGGTATGTGGAAAGGTGGTTATGCCACTGATCACGATGTACTAGTGGCCAAAAAATTAGCTTTTGTAATGTGTGGTGGAGATTTAAGTGAGCCTACTTTAGTGAATGAACAATACTTATTAGATTTAGAACGCGAAGCCTTTTTAAGTTTGTGCGGAGAAAAGAAAACATTAGAGAGAATACAATCGGTAATTACCGCTGGAAGACCGATTAGAAATTAAATGAGCATTAAACCAAAAACTGAATAGCTTATTATTTTAATAAGTCGGTTAAGGCTTCCTCCACTGTGGGATAATCAAATACAAAACCAGCTGCTTGTATTTTTTGTGCACTCACCTTTGCACTTTTTAAAACCTCTACACTCATTTCACCTAAAATTATTTTCAAAGCAAAGCTTGGTACATAAACAGGCAGGTAAATGGGGTATGTTTTTTTGCTTATTGCTAATACCAGTTTTTTATTACTGATGGGTTCAGGGGCAACTGCATTGTAAACCCCTTCTATCTTTTTATTTTCAGCAGCAAATAACATCATATTGCATAAATCCTTTTGATGTATCCAACTAACTATTTGTTTTCCTGTTCCTAATATAGTGGCTAATCCAAATTGGGCAGGTTTAATAAACTCAGCCAATGCCCCACCCTTTTTATTAAATACAATACCTATTCTTAAAGTCACCAATCGAATACCCATAGTGGCAATGGCTGCAGTACTTTGCTCCCAAAGCTCACAAGTGTTTCCTAAATAGGAGTCATCTGAAGGATCGGTTTCAATAAAACCATTGGCTAAACTCGCTGCAGTATCTGGACCATACCATCCAATGGCCGAAGCCGCTATAAATGTACTTACTTGATTTTGATTGTCCCTTAAAGCTTTCGCCAATAAATTGCCCGACTGCACCCTACTATCTACAATCGCTTGTTTTCTTTTTTCCGACCAACGTTTGTCTGCAACGCCCTCTCCTGCTAAATGAACAATAATATTCGCTGCTTGAATTGCACTAGCATCTATCATGCCTTTTTCTACATCCCATTTTGCAAAACT
>CANHOY010000121.1 GCA_947462495.1 Bacteroidota bacterium | reverse complement strand
TATTCCAACAGCCGAGTTTATAAAAAAGGCAAAAGAGGTATATCAAACTGGTCTTCAAGCAAAGAGCAATGACCCTTGGTTATTAATTGGGATGTCACATATTCAATCTTTAGAAGGAGTTGATAATAATGCTGTAAAGCAAAATTTAGAAGTGGCTATTACCAGCACTTTAAATACAAAAGGAAAATTTAAAGGAAAGCCCAGCCAAGATATTATAAATGCTATTGGCCGTGTTTTCGCTGAACTTCCAATTAGCATTGGCGACCATCGCTATGCCATTGATAAATTAAAAGAGACTTCAACTGCATATGAAGTAGTCCTACCTAGCTTGTATATCAATTTAGGCATCAACTATTTAAAATTAGGAGGAGAGTTTGGTGGAGATGCCGTAACCGCGTTTCAAAACGCAATTAGTAAAGATCCAAAAAATGCCTACGCATACTATAGAATTGGTAAAATTTATCAAACACAAAACAACAATGAATCACTAGAAGAAAATTATAAAAAAGCAATTGAAGCTGATCTGGCCATTGCTCCAGTATATTTTGCATTGTATGATTTTTACAAGGATAAGAATTCAAGTATGGCTAAATCTAATTTAGATTTATTTTTAAACTATGCAGATAAGGATCCAAGATTTGAATATTATAGTGCAGATTATTTATATAATTCTAAGCAGTTTGATCAATCTTTAGAAAAAGCGAAAGCCATGGAGGCGGCGGGTAATTTAACTATATTCCCAACCCTAGCGGTGTTATTAGCCAAGAACTATGATCATAAAGGAGATTCAATACTTGCGAAATCCTATATTGAACCTTATATCAATAATACGCCTACAGATAAAATTGCAAGTACTGATTATGAATTGGCTATCAAAATATTATCTCGTTTTAGTGGCAATCAACAAGTTTTAGCTGCGTTATTAGAAAAAGCCATTGCTGCTGATACCAGTAAAGAAAGTAGAATAAATTATTATAAATTAGGCACTGACATGTTTGAAAAAGCAACCATGTATGCAGACGCCTTAAAATGGTATAACAATTTAATTACCTTAAAGGGCTCCAAAGCAGAATTTGATTATTACAAGTTGGCTAGCCTTGCTTTAAATGCAAAGAATGGCCCTATGACCATGGAAGTAGCTAAGCAATACATTGCTGCATTTCCCGCAAAAGCACAAGGATATAATTTTAATACCAAAGGGGCTGCCTTAATTGATACAGCCAATAACCAGGGCATACTTTTTGAAGCGGTTAATTTTCAAAATGAATTCCTTTTAAAGGATAGTGTCAAAAACAAGCAAGCTTTAATTAATAATTATTATACATTAATTGGATATTACAATGAAACAAAAGGGTATGATAATGCCGTTGTAATGTGCGATAAAGTACTTGAAATGGTACCTAATGATCCAACAACAATGCAGGCAAAGGCTCAATTTGTGAAAAATGCTGAAATTATGAAGAAAATGCAAGCTGCGAAAGGGGCAAAAGCGGCAGCAGCTGACACTACGGCACCCAAGAAAAACTAGCCTTATTTAGACATTTCTACCCAGTTAGCGCTGTTCATAAATAATTAAAAAAAACTCCCTATTTATAGGGAGTTTTTTACTTTAGGTGCTATCCTTTGCGTATTTTTGCGGCACCTAAACCAAACGTATGAATTTGCTGCAGTTTTTGATTTCTGTCAACGAAACAAACAGCGCTAATAATTACTTACCTATAGCCATACAATTGCTATTTGCAGGTGGCTTTGTGTCACTTATGTTGTTGATATCTAACTTTTTAGGACCCAAGCGAAAAACAAGCGATAAATTAGAAAACTTTGCCAGTGGTATTGAGACACATGGAGATGCGAGATCGCCTATGGCCATCAAATACTTTTTGGTAGCCATTTTGTTTGTATTGTTTGATGTAGAAGTAATTTTCTTTTATCCATATGCAGTGAACTTTAAAAGTTTAGGCTGGGCTGGTTTTTTTGAAGTGGTTTTATTTGTTTCTTTTTTCTTGGTGGGTTTTATCTACATCATCAAAAAAGGGGCATTGCAGTGGGAAGATTAAAAGTATAAATAATTAAAGAAGCAATATGCGTCCTGTTCGATTTAATTTAAATCCAAAAGAAGCTGAAATTTCAGAAGCCATTTCTATGGGCAAAGCACCTGATGGTGTTCCTGGTGATGGTTTTTTTGCAACCCAATTAAGTTCAGTAGTAGGACTTGCAAGAAAAAATTCTTTATGGCCTTTGCCATTTGCTACCTCTTGTTGTGGTATTGAATTTATGGCCACTATGGCTTCTCATTATGATTTATCTCGCTTTGGTTCTGAGCGTGTTGGATTTTCACCTCGTCAATGTGATTTATTAATGGTGATGGGAACGATTGCAAAAAAAATGGCACCCGTATTAAGACAGGTTTATTTACAAATGGCTGAACCACGCTGGGTAATTGCGGTGGGGGCTTGTGCTTCAAGTGGCGGCATCTTTGATACCTATAGTGTACTTCAAGGCATAGATCAAGTGATACCGGTAGATGTATATGTGCCAGGTTGTCCTCCTCGTCCGGAGGCCATCATTGATGGGTTTATGAAGATTCAAGATTTAGTAGGAGAAGAAAGCATACGCAGACGCAATAGCGATCAATATAAAGACTTATTAAACAGCTACGGCATACAATAAAATTTTTTGAAGCAACATGGCATTAAGCAACGATACGATACAAAATAAATTAGAAGAAAAATTTGGGGATCAAGTTTTGAATTTTTCGACTGCGTCTGGTATTTTATCTTTTGAATCACCCAAAGAATTAAATTTAAAAGTGCTTCAATATTTATATGAAGAACCTAGTTTGGGCTTCACTTTCTTAACGGATTTGTGTGGGGTTAATTATCCGGATAATACAGGAGCAGAATTAGTAGTGGTTTATCATTTGCATAATTTTTCAGAAAACATTCGTTTGCGTTATTCTGTAAGCACTTCCATTGACGAAACGGCGGTATTCACTGCTAGTAAATTATTTGAAAGTGCTAATTGGATGGAACGTGAAACCTATGATTTTTTTGGCGTTAATTTTATAGGGCATCCTAATTTAAAACGTATTTTGAATGTGGACGAAATGGATTATTTCCCACTAAGGAAACAGTATCCATTAGAAGATCAAACGCGAATAGATAAGGATGATGAAATGTTTGGAAGAGGGTAAATTAAAATAAAAAAAGTTAAGGCGTAATTAATAATGGAACAACAAAGTCATATCACTTTACCTAAAGGGTCTATCGAAAAAACAACGACCACTTTAAATATTGGGCCTACCCATCCTGCAACGCATGGGGTATTTCAAAATATTATGGAAGTAGATGGTGAGCGTGTGGTTTCGACAGAACAAACAGTGGGCTATATTCATCGTGCATTTGAAAAATTAGCAGAGCGTCGCCCATTGTATCAAATTACGCCCATCACGGATCGATTGAACTATTGCAGTAGCCCAATTAATAATATGGGTTGGCATATTACTTGTGAACGATTTTTAAAATTAGAATTACCTAAGCGTGTAGATTATTTGCGCGTGATTATTATGGAGTTGTCACGTATTTCAGACCATCTAATTTGTAATTCCATTGTTGGGGTGGATACTGGAGCGTATACCGGTTTTTTATACGTGATGCAATACCGTGAATTAATTTATGAAATATATGAAGAAGTATGTGGGTCCCGTCTTACTACTAATATTGGCCGCATTGGTGGCTTTGAAAGGAATTTTACAAATACAGCGTTTACGAAACTCGAGAAATTCTTAAATGAGTATCCAAAAGTTTTAAAAGAATTTGAAAATTTATTTGCACGCAATCGAATTTTTATGGATCGTACACAGGGCACCGGTGGTATTAGTGCAGAACGTGCATTAAACTATGGATTTACAGGGCCTAACTTAAGAGCAGCGGGTGTAGATTATGATGTACGTGTTCAACAACCCTATAGCAGTTATCAAGACTTTGATTTTAAAGTTCCAGTAGGTACAACGGGCGATAATTACGATCGTTTTTTGGTGCGTAATGCAGAAATGTATGAGAGCATTTCTATCATTAAACAAGCCTATCAAAAAATACAAAACTTCAAAGGAGCCGAGGCGGAAGTATATCATGCAGATGTACCTGAATATTATTTGCCCAAGAAAGAAGATGTTTATACCAAGATGGAAGCACTCATCTGGCATTTTAAAATTATTATGGGAGAAATTGAATTACCTAAAGGTCAAATTTATAGTGCAGTGGAAGGTGGTAATGGTGAATTAGGTTTTTATTTAATTAGCGATGGTGGACGTACTCCATTTAGGTTGCATTTTAGAAGACCTTGTTTTATTTACTACCAAGCATTTGAGGAATTGATTAAAGGTGGAATGTTGAGCGATGCGGTGGTGACAATGAGTAGTTTGAATTTAATAGCAGGTGAGTTAGATGCGTAGCTATTAAAATTCGAAGTTTATAATTATAGAGAAAATGAAATTTGTATATGAGTCTTCAATTTAATAACGAACAAATGACCGAGTTGAAACGCTTGGTTGCTCGTTATCCAGAAGGGAAACAAAAAAGTGCATTGCTACCGGTGTTGCATTTAGCGCAGGATAGTTTTGGAGGCTGGTTGCCAACAGAAGCGATGGACTATGTGGCAGGCTTATTAAGTATCGAGCCAATTGAAGTTTATGAAGTGGCTACTTTTTATAGCATGTACAATTTAAAGCCAGTGGGCAAATTTGTTTTTGAAGTATGTCAAACAGGTCCTTGTATGATTAGTGGTTCGGATAATATCATTGCTTATATTCAAAAGCAGTTAGATATTAAACCAGGAGAAACCACCAAGGATGGCTTATTTACTTTGAAATTGGTAGAATGTTTAGGGGCTTGTGGTTATGCGCCAATGATGCAAGTTGGTAAAATTTATAGAGAACATTTAACCAAGGAAAAAGTAGATGCGATTATTGCTGAATATAGAATGCAAGTAATAGCACAAAATTAAAAACGTAGAAATTAGAATATTCGAATAGCGGAATTAGAAAAGATAAAGTAGTAACAATGGGTGTAAAATTATTATTAGAAAAAGCCAACGTGCCAGGAATTCGTTCTTTCGATGTATATCGTCGCGAGGGGGGGTATGCGACAGCCGAAAAAGCGTTGAAAGAAATGTCCATCGAAGCTATTGTAGAAGAAGTGAAAAAAAGTGGACTAAGAGGAAGAGGCGGTGCTGGTTTTCCTGCAGGAATGAAGTGGAGTTTTATAGCCAAGCCAGAAGGCGTGCCACGTCACTTAGTTTGTAATGCAGACGAAAGTGAACCGGGTACTTTTAAGGATCGTTATTTAATGGAATTCTTGCCCCACTTATTAATAGAGGGCTTACTTATTTCATCTTTTGCTTTAGGATCCAATGATACTTATATCT
>CANHOY010000120.1 GCA_947462495.1 Bacteroidota bacterium | reverse complement strand
ACTACTAAATCTACAAACTCATCTGGACCAGGATGTTCTATACCATCTTTACCCTCCACCGATTTTATCTCCATATTATAATTCATTTTTCTGCTAGTAGCCTTAGACTTTAATTCCACACTGTCTATTAAATGAATGAGCAATGGTATGGAAGCGGCTAATTTTTGCTGACTCGTAAAACCTGGATGTGTTTTCAAACCCACATCATACTTTTCTAGCGTGGCATAATCCATTTGATAAATAATGTATTTATTTATTTCCTCTGCTGAAATATAAGTTCCATCCTGCTTGGTGGTAATTAAAGGATTTAAATTAGGATCATGTGAAACCACCACTTGCTTATCCTTAGTAATGGCTAAGTCCATTTCAAGGGTACTTACCTTTTCATTATCCATCACTGATAACATAGCAGCAATAGTATTTTCTGGCATTAAGCCTCTACCTCCACGATGCGCTTGATAATCCATTTTATTATTTTTTAGGCTAGTAGGTTGAATGATGGAACAACTAGTAAATGCCGCAAGCATTATAAAGACTGTAGTAATTAGGTTGAATTTCATAAGCTATAGTATATTAAAGCTATCTAATTTTCGTAGATTGTGGTATTAAATTTCTATTATGACCTTCCCCATATTATTTGGCATCATCGCAATATTACTTATCATCTGGCGCCGACACCGTAGAAGTAAAAACAGCGATTAGCTATTCTGGATGTTCTAATAACTGAAGCAATTGTATGCCTTCTTTTCTTAGTGCTAACTGAGATATTAAACTAAGTTCCAATCGCTCCTCTCTGTGAGCCCAAAGTTTTGATAATTCCCTAATTTGATCCATGGAAAGCTTGGTATCCTCTAGCTGTTTTCTTAATTCCTTTTCATGTAGATTGAAATTTTTAGTAAAGCCAGGATGAACAGCAATAGCTATTTTTCTAATAGAGGTATTGCCAATGCCTCTCAAAATAAAAAAAGACGGGGGTAGTAATTTTTGTAAACCAGGTCTGAAATGATCAAAGTAATATTGGGTTTCTGTTTCCATTGATCTCGTTTCGGCCAAATTAGCATGCTCCTCATATTGTAAAATTGCTTTTAAAACTTCTTTATTTTGAATATATCTTAAAGCGCCTGAGCTTTTCATTTGCTCAAATATTATTTTACGATTTATAAATCGATAGATCCAAAAATCTAATGAATAAGCTAAATCAGCTAAATTGATCGTTTTGTTAATCGTTGCATGATTCATACTCAAGGAATCGAAATAATTTGAAATTTGTTGATTCTTTAAAATTATAGAATCTAATTGCTTTTGATTCTCTTTCAAATCAATGATAAAAGCCTGAATTAATTCCTCCGACCTTTCGTTTTCGATATGTTTTTCTCGGAGGTTCTCTGCTACAAAACCCATACTTACTGCTAAAAAAAGCATTAAAAATTCAACTAAATATTCTTTCCACTTTTTGGGGTGTTGGGGATGTTGGTGTGGGTGATGTACTTCCATAGTTAATTTATGAACTTAAATATAAATAAAATAAAGTTTTTACATAAACTAAACTGGATTAATTTATTAATATTTTACCTCAATACTTCTTGCAATATAGGCAGTGATTTAATTTCACTAAATTTTTTATAGTGCCAACTTAGTGATAGCTGAAATAACTCTAATATCTTCTTTCTTTGCATACCATTTAATACGATGTTTTCTAAATCATTATAAAATTGCACTTGTAAAAAAGAAGAAGCCGTTTGTGCTTCTTGCCCTTCTAAAAAATAAGGATGTATTGGGGTAGCGGCAACAAATTGCCCTTCCCGCACATCTAATACTGAAGTAGTTGGACTGTACTTTCCTTGTAAGCCAAAGCCCATGGTTTGACTTAAATGAATTAGAAAGTAGATAGGTAAATTGCCTACTAAATTAGAACCCCCTTTGTCTAACTGCTTAAAAGTATCTTCGATTAAATAAAATAATTCTGGATGAGGTTCGGGTTGCATGGTTTGTTGCAACACTTCTACAATATAGGTAGCTACTGCATTACGTAAGACATCGGAATATACATTTTGATAAACATAATCCCAACTTACCTCCTTCACCATTTGTAATTGCTTCATAGGTGCATGGTATACTTCCATTTGCAAAATAGCAGCAGGTTGATAAAACACTCCTTTGTTGGCGCCCTTTTTACTGGTTACTCTCACTCCTTTTACAATGTATTGTTGCAATCCAAAAAGTTCGGTATAGGCAGTCATAATGATGCTCGTATCACCATACTTGGTGACGCGTAAAACAATACCCTTGGTGTTGTGTAACATAATTATTTATCAGACACTCTTAAACTGTTGCAAAAAGCGTAAGTCGTTTTGAGAATATAAACGTAAGTCGTTTACTTGGTATTTTAATTGAGTAATTCTTTCCACTCCCATACCAAAAGCAAAACCAGTATATTTTTCTGGATCTATTCCAAAGTTTTTTAACACATTGGGATGTACCATACCACTGCCTAAAATTTCTACCCATCCAGTGTGCTTACATATATTACATCCTTTACCAGCGCATATTTGACAGCTTATATCCATTTCGGCACTAGGTTCTGTAAAGGGAAAATAACTTGGACGGAATCGTACCTTCACCTCTTTGCCAAACATTTCTTGCACGAAAAAATAAAGTGTTTGTTTTAAATCTGCGAAGCTTACATTTTCATCGATATACAATCCTTCTACTTGATGAAAAAAACAATGTGCTCTTGCAGAAATAGTTTCATTGCGATAAACACGACCAGGACAAATTACACGAATAGGCGGTTTTTGTGTTTCCATTACACGTGCTTGCACACTAGAAGTATGAGTTCTTAACAACCACGCTGAATTATTTTCTGTTGCTTCTTGAACATAAAAGGTGTCCTGCATATCTCGCGCTGGATGATCGGCAGGTAAATTCATCGCACCAAAATTATGCCAGTCATCTTCTACTTCTGGTCCCTCTGCTACTGCAAAACCTAATCTTTTAAAAATAGACACCATTTGATTGCGCACTAAATTTAATGGATGTCTAGTGCCCACTGAAATAGGATCTCCTGGTAAAGTAGTATCTATGGTTGCATTGTTTTCATCTTGCTCTCCCAATGCTGCTAATAAGACTTCTAATTTTTCTTCAGCTACAATTTTAAAAGCATTCAATATTTGGCCAAATTCTTTTTTCTGCTCCACTGGCACATTTTTCATCTCCCCCATAATTTGCTTGACCAAACCTTTGGTTCCCAAGTATTTAATTCGGTAGGCTTCCACCTCGGCTGTGGTCTTGGCCACCGTGGCGGCGATTTCTTTTTGAATAGATTCGATTTGTGCTAACAATTGCTCCATGGTACGAAGATAAAATAAATCCTTACATTTGTTACTCGAGAAGTAATAATTACATGGAATACAATACAGCAAGAAGTATTATGGGGATGAGGGAGTATGGCCGTCACGTTCAGAGGATGGTAGACCATCTTATGACCATTGAAGACCGAGCCAAAAGACAGGAACAAGCCCAAGTGGTCATTGAATTGATGGGCTTTTTGAACCCCCAACTTAAAAATATTGAGGATTACAAGCATAAATTATGGGACCACCTATTTTTTATGAGCAACTTTAAATTAGAGGTGGACAGTCCTTACCCTATCCCTACCAAAGAAACTTATAAGCAAAAACCTGATCCTTTGCCTTATCCAAAACGCAAGATTAAGTATGCTCACTTAGGTAAAAACTTAGAACTGGTCATTGATAAGGCCATGGTGGAAAAAGATGAAGAGAAAAAAGCAGGCTTTGCACATGCTATTGCTCATTACATGAAATTGGCTTATAGCAACTGGCATAAAGAATTGGTTCAAGATGATGCCATAAGAAATGAATTGAATGCAATCACTGGTGGTGAATTAGAATTTAGCAACACCCCTTATATTAAACATCGCAACCAGAATTTTGAAAGAGACGAATATCGTCCTGCGGGAGGCCGTTGGCAAAATAATCGCAATAATAATAATAACCGCGGAGGACGTGGCCCTGGTGGTGGGCCAGGTGGTGGAAGAAATAATAACAACCGCAATTTCAAGAAGCGTTTTTAGTATCCCTCAACTATATCCCAACTATTAATCCAAGTTATGAGTTCATTTGAAGTAATAGGAGGTCATGCATTAAAAGGAAGCATCACTCCACAAGGAGCAAAAAATGAAGCACTGCAAGTTTTGTCTGCAGTAGTGTTGAGCGCCGAACCTATTACTATTTCTAATATTCCCAATATTGTTGATGTTAATTTATTAATGGAGCTTTTACAAGCCATGGGCGTTTCGGTAGAAAAATTAAGTGAGGGCGAATATCGTTTCAAAGCTGATAAAATTGATCCTGCTTATTTAGCTTCTGAAGATTTTAAAACTAAAAGTGGAAGATTACGTGGTAGTGTGATGTTGGCCGGACCCATCTTAGCCCGATTTAAAATTGCCTATTTACCAAAACCAGGTGGAGATAAAATTGGAAGAAGAAGATTAGATACCCATATTATTGGATTTGAAAAATTAGGTGCTAAATATGCGTATGATGATAAGCTTGCTTGCTTTACTTTAAAAGCTGAAAATTTAATTGGTACCTACATGTTATTAGATGAGCCTTCCGTTACGGGGACCGCTAATATTTTAATGGCTGCTGTTTTAGCAGAAGGCATTACAACCATTTACAATGCAGCTTGTGAGCCTTATATACAACAACTTTGTTTGATGTTGAATAAAATGGGCGCTAAAATTACAGGCATAGGAAGTAACCTTTTAAAAATTGAAGGCGTTACTAAACTAAATGGTACTAGCCATCGAATTTTACCCGACATGATTGAAATTGGTTCTTTCATTGGACTAGCCGCCATGACAAAAAGTGAAATTACTATTAAGAATGTGGGCGTAGAACACTTGGGTATTATTCCTGATAAATTTCGTTTACTAGGAATTGATTTTACGATTAAAGGAGATGACATTTATATTCCTGCTCAAGATATTTACGAGATACAAACTTTTATGGATGGCGGTATTTTAACTATCTATGACAATCCTTGGCCTGGTTTTACACCCGACCTTTTAAGTATTGTTTTGGTAACTGCCATTCAAGCCAAGGGCAGCGTATTGATTCATCAAAAAATGTTTGAGAGTAGATTGTTTTTTACAGATAAATTGATTGATATGGGTGCGCAAATTATTTTGTGTGACCCGCACCGTGCCACCGTGATAGGATTGGGTCGCAGATATCCATTACGCGGCATTACCATGAGCAGCCCTGATATCCGTGCTGGACAAGCCTTACTGATTGCCGCTTTAAGCGCCGAAGGAAAAAGTACGATTCAAAATATTGAACAAATTGATAGAGGCTATCAAAACATTGATACTCGTTTGCAAGCGCTGGGTGCGCATATAAAAAGAATTT
>CANHOY010000119.1 GCA_947462495.1 Bacteroidota bacterium | reverse complement strand
TACAAAAACAAAATAAAACTTACCTGTACCTGGAATATCCTACCCGGAACGAATATCTATTCCCCTTCTTGATAAATTCTAAAGTATTGGTACAAAGAAAGGGAGGTAAATTCACATTACCAAATAAAAGTCTACTTTTTTTGTAGACTATATACAAATTGCTTTCATTTTATCGACAAGCGGTAAAAATAAGCAAATATCAAAAAAATTAAAAGGAGTCTTATTCTATATATTTAACCACACGGGCAAGCTTTCCATTGGCATTCGTACCCTCTAAGACTATTTGTAATTTTTTACTAATGTCATTATTATAAAATTCTAGTCTTATTCTTGGATTGCGCTTATTAGTTAGAACATAAGGATTCCAATACAAAGTGGTTCGTTGATCTACTTCAAAGTTGTCAGTTGGCTTCTCATAATCTGGATTAAAAAATTCCTTAAATACAGAATAACCTCCTAAAACTTTATATTCCAGTCCTTCGCTTTTTATGTTTTTCCCTTTGGTGCTAGTGCCCCGCTTTGTATAAATAGCAATGGCTCCACCACTACCACCACCAGCAGAACCAAAAAATGGAGGTCTAATGGCTTTGATGTAGGCTATATCTGCAATAGCAATATTTTGCACCGTTTCTAGTGGAGTGTTAAATTCATTTACAAAAAAATCAGTTTTAGATCCTCTCCAAGTGGCAGAGGCTTGTGTGCCAAAAGCACTAATATTCAATCCTGGCACTTTTGATTGTAGATAGGTCAATACACTCATTGAGCCCAATGCGTTTGGATCGGTTGTTAAATCAAACGCAGTGCCATCTCCCCCAGAGAAAAAGCCAGTAGCATATTTTTCATCCAGCAACTGAATTGGAGACTTAGCTTTAGACTTTACTACTACTTCCTTTAAAGTAACCGATTCTAATAATTTTTTTTGCCTTTCTTGTTCCAGCAAAATAAAATTTAATTTAGCCCTGGCTATACTATCATTCCAGTTTCGATGGAAGCTATCCCCATCAATTTGTAATTTTTTAAATTGTTGTTTCAAAAATCCATTTTCAAAATTTACTACTGCTATGTTGTTCAATTTTGAGGTACTATTTACTCCATAATATATTCTTGAAGTATCAAAATAGAAAACTGATTTATCTTCAAAACTACCATCACTTAAAATAGGAACAAATAGCATTTTATTGCTACTATCCTTCCCTTTTATAATTACATTTAAAAGCAATTCGTCAGATAATTTTAAAGACGAGCTGGCATACACTTTACCTGAAAATTTCATAAAATCTGTTTCTTTAGGATAAGTTTGAACAGGTAAAATTCCTGCTTTAATTTTATCCCAATCAAATTTCCTCCATCCATTGGTAAGCATTACTAAATCTAAGTGTGCCGCCACACTATCTGCATCACTTGAAAAATAATAAGCAGGATGATAAACTTTACCGCGAATATCGTTACTCAAAAGAAAATCAGAATAAATAGTTTGTTGTTCTGGCGAAACAATGGAAGCGTCTGTAATAGATATAGACATATTTGATTCTGTAGTATCCTTAACCATTATTTCTAGTACATTCTTACCTCTTTTAGCAACATTGGCTACCACTACAGAAAGCATCGCATTATATTCGTGTAGTCGATTATTGACCAACACAATTCTTTCGGCAAGCGGGACCCAATCATTAGAAAATAAGGAAAACTGAACCACCCCGGTTGGTAGTTCCTCTATGGGTAAACCCACTTTCTGTATAATTCGTTCTTCGCCTTTAAAATCAACGTTATACAGTAATTGCTGATTTTGATGCACCAACAATCTTAGGTGCTTATAACTTTGTGGAACATCGGCAGTTCGTTCTACCTGCACATAGGCTTTTTCTACATCCATACTAAGCTTTAAAATGACACCCTCTTTATTTGCAGGCATGATGGGCGTTACCCCCTTTTGCGCATTTTCGTCTGTCCAGTTTAATTGATATTTTTCTCCTGCAACAGGCTTTAATTTAAAAAAGCCCATGCCATCATGCGCTACTTTTAAAGTATCCAACACCTTATTTTTATCATTTACTAAAAATCCTTTTATAAATACTGGAACACCAAAACTGTTAGTGGCCTTAAAGGCTACTTTACTATTGAGTCCATTGACCAATACACCACCTTCAGGAAAAACATCAACCCTTGTTTTTGAGGCAATGTTTGGTTTTGCTTTTGCAATAGCACCATCATTAATAGGAATATTTTTTTCGTAAAGGAATACACTATCATCATTCAACATCCAACGTGTAAATGCTTTTAATCTTATAAAGTCACCTTTGTAATTAGCAGGAACTTCCAAACTACCCTTCGCAGATGATTTAAATAATGGAGCAACTGTTTGTTTTAAATAATTGCCATTAGCATCATACCAATTAACATAAATATTCTTGCTTAAAGAAGTCCATTCTAACCCAGATAAAACATAAAGTTTATAAAATATGGTTTCCCCCTTATTATACATGGTTCTATCAAAATGAATATGCATTTTTTCATGAGGGAATTGCTGTTCATAAATATTCAAAACAGAATCATACACTTGAGCTTGGGCTTTTTCAATAAAAAAAGTCATTAATACCCACGCAAAACAATTCAATATTATAATTTTTTTCATCTTCACTTAGTTTTTCGACAGCTTCTATTTATCAACTTGCCAAAGTTAGGTATTTGTATAAGATAGGGCTTAAATTTTCAAAAGAAATTAAGCTATAAGGCTTCAAAAGCTTTCATCATAAAAATGGCAGTTTCTCCAAATTCTTTCCCCTTGTTCATTCTGTCAATGGCAGCTCTTTCCAAGGCCAACTCCTCTGTTTGAGTGGTAAGTATACCAAATATAATTGGTGTAGTATGTATTGCAGATAATTGACTGATTCCATGGGTCACATATTGACAAACATATTCATAATGGTCCGTATCGCCTTTGATAATAGCGCCAATTACAATTATAGACTTATACTTTCCAGTACTTATTAACTTATTGGCGTACACGACTGTTTCCACTGCACCGGGACATTCAAATAAAGCAAATGGCCTCTTTTCTTGTGTTAAATAATCAACACAACCCTTTTCTAACAAATTGGTAATTTCTGGATTGAACTGTGCTTTTATAATGGCAATCATGGTTTAATAATTTAATTAAATTTTAAAGTATGGTGTCCAAATTGTATCTTATCTGAAAGGTATTTTTGATTTTGTTCAGTAGAAGTAATTGGTACCTGCAAAACATCAAAATTAAAATTTGCATTTTTAAGTGCCTTTACTTTTTCAGGATTATTGCTCACTAAACTAAAGTTGTTTATACCTAAAGCTTTTAACATCCAAATGGCATCAACATAGTTTCTATTGTCCTTTGGCAAGCCTAATTGCTCATTGGCTTCATAAGTATTATGCCCTTTTTCTTGTAAAGCATAGGCTGCAATTTTATTGCCAATGCCAATACCTCGTCCTTCATGCCCTCTTAAGTATACGATATAACCATGACCATTTTCGGCAATCAATGCTAATGAATTATGTAATTGTTGTTGACAATCACATCTTAAACTACCAAAAACATCTCCAGTTAAACATTCACTATGAATTCTTACAATAGGCTTGTTTTGACTATTTCGCATTGCAATTAATACCTGCTCCTTACCAGTTAAATAATTCTCAAACACTTCAATGTCAAAATTGCCAAATGAAGTTGGTAAAGAAGATTTTGAAACAAAAAGTAAATGATTTTCGGTTTGATTTCTATAATCTATTATTTGCTGTATGGTAATTATTTTAAGCTCCAATGTTTCAGCAAATTTAAAAAGCTCCTCTCTTCTCATCATATTACCCTCCGTATCCATCACTTCACAAATGATGGCAGCTGGCTCATGCCCTGTTAACTTACACAAATCAACTGCTGCTTCGGTATGCCCTTGTCTTGCCAATACTCCATTTACTTTAGATACCACTGGAAATAAATGACCAGGTTTAATGAAATCAGTTGGTAGACTATTGGGATTTGCAATTTGAGTAGCGGTAATGGCACGCTCTTTAGAGGAAATGCCCGTAGTAATGCCCAAAGCAGCACTAGCATCAATAGAGTCGTAAAAGGCGGTATGAAAAGGATCTAATTGATTCGATGGCACAGGAGATAGATTTAATCGAGTGGCAATTTTTGAATCTATAGCAATGCATACTAATCCTCTTGCGTTGGTGGCACAAAGATTAATTTTTTCTTGTGTTGCAGCGTCGGCTGGAAAAACGATATCTCCTTCATTTTCTCTCGACTCATCATCCACTACAAGAATTGGATTACCATTTTTAAATGCTAATAAAGCATCCTCGATTGTATTAAACATTTTATAGTATTCTTTTATTTAATAATTTTTCAGTGTATTTAGCCAAAATATCAAATTCAATATTTACTAAATCATTTATTTTCAATAAAGACATATTGGTTTTTTCAATGGTAACCGGGATAATGCATAATTCTATTTCATTATCAATAACATTATTGACTGTTAAGCTTACACCATTGATAGCAACAGAACCTTTATATACTAAATATTTTGAAAATGAATCTGGTACTTGAATGGTAAAAAACCATGCTTTTTGCTCTGGTGTAATTTTAGAAACCAATGCAGTGGTATCTACATGGCCTAACACATAATGTCCACCTAAATAACCTGTGGGCTGCATAGGTAATTCGATATTTATTTTAGCTCCTTTTTTATAGTACTTTATAATTGTTTTATCAATACTTTCCGTCGAAACAAAAAAAGATAAAAAAGGACCTTCAATTTTAATAACTGACAAACACGCCCCATCAATAGCAACGCTGTCTCCCAAGTTTACTTTGGAGGCAAATGTGGAGGCTTCAATTATTAACTCCCAACCTTGATCATTTGGTATAATATCTGCGATGAATCCGTTGGATACAATTCCTGTAAACATTTGCTTATTTCTTGTAAATTTGAGGTGCAAAGATAATTCAAATGACTGCACAGGACTATTTACATAAAGCTTTTTTATTAGCGAAAGGCGCAAATCTTAAACAGATCCGACCTAACCCATATGTGGGAGCCATTGTAGTGTCTCAACAAGGCGAAATTATAGGGGAAGGTTACCATCAAAAAGCTGGGGAAGCACATGCAGAAGTGTATGCGATCCAAGCTGCTTTATTGAAGCATCCCAACTTATCTGAAGCTACTTTATATGTTAGTTTGGAACCCTGTTCGCATAGTGGTAAAACACCCGCTTGTACTGATTTAATTATAAAACATAAAATTAAAAAAGTAGTCATCGGTTCATTAGATCCGAATCCATTAGTAGCGGGAGCTAAAATATTAGCCGACAATGGAATTATTGTTGAAACCATTATCACCCCAGAAATTGTTGAATTAAATAGTGTGTTTAATATCAATCAAATAAAAAAGAGACCTAAATATATTTTGAAATCTGCTACAACAATGAACGGCCATATTGCAGATAGATTTGGAAATAG
>CANHOY010000118.1 GCA_947462495.1 Bacteroidota bacterium | reverse complement strand
TGTTATATTATGATTTAATAATTAAAAAGCCCTAATGGCACGAACATAGTTGGTGTTGGCCTTATTGACATAGAACTGAACACCATCGTTGAAATTCTGGTACCACGCGGCGTAGTTGTCGCCCTCCGTCGAACTCCAATAGTAGCTACTCGCAAAACCTCCAATAGCAACTCGATTTAAGTATAATTTATTCAACTCGTCCTTACTTGGCAGATACCAGTCGGTGTATCCACCTCCTGGATAAGCTCTCGCCAATCCTGCTGCATAACTAGTAGATGTTGCACCTTGACTATTAATAATTGTATTGGTATTGGATAACCCAGTTCCTATAGCAGTTCCTGTTGCTCCTGTGGTGGTATAAGAACCATTATACCACCTAATTCCGGTACTTTGATCTGAGGTTGCCGCAATTAAACCATGTTGTGTATTTGCGTCATAACCAGGATCTCCAGACACTAAAATGTATGCAACTATACCGCCTTGATAACTATTACCTATTGATAAACTTATTGTACCAGTTGCTGTTCCACCACTCATATTTGTCCATGCAGCTCCATTAAAAACTTGCATTTCCCCTGATTCCCCGCAATTACTACACCAAATTGTTAATCCGGCTATGGGCGATGCAATTTGTGTTTTTTGATAATTATTCATTCTAGGTGGTAAAAAACCTTTACTCGTTGAACTCACTTCCAATGCCGCTGAAGCACTTGAATCTGTGTTACCACCTATCCTTAATTTACCTGCAATAGTCGAAGTACCCAACCCTGCAGCAATGGCTCCACTTGTATTGACCAATGTTACTTCGCTATTTCCTAATTGAATTTGATTGCTTCCAGTTACTTGTGCATTATTTCCAATACCTGTTGAATTGCTATAGGTAGTATTATCCATTAAAGCGGCATACCCTACTGCAGTATTCTTAGTTCCAGTTGTATTCGCACGCAATGATGCTGAGCCTAAGGCTGTATTATAATCACCTGTTGTATTAGCTCGCAATGTCATAGAACCAATTGCAGTATTTTCGTTCCCGCTTGTATTATTTAATAATGTCTGGCGACCAAATGCCGCATTCCCATCACCATTACTTGCATACATTGAACTTACCCCCACCGATGTATTATTACTGCCTGTAGTATTGTAATGTAATGCTCCCGTGCCAACTGAAGTATTTCCACTTCCAGTAGTATTGGTTGTAAGTGTACCCTCCCCAATGGCTGTATTAGAATTACCCGCTGTATTACTTAGTAATGATTCCCTACCAAAGGCAGAATTTCTGCTACCATCCACATTTGAATAGAGTGAATAAAATCCTGTAGCTGTATTAAAACCCCCTGTTGTATTTTTGTTTAGTGCTGAATAACCTAATGCCATATTTTGTTCTCCAGTAGTATTAGCATTAAGCGCTTCATGACCAAATGCTAAATTATGAGCTATATAGCCATTTCCCCTGCCTATTCTAAATGTACTAATAAAAGCATCTTTATTAATATTTAATGAATCTCCTATATAAGCCCCACTTGTATTTACTGATTTAATATGAATGTTACCTAACTGTATTGAATTGCTTGCATCAGCACTTGCACCATATCCTAGGGCAGTTGCATTACTATAAGTACCATCCGCAATCTTCGCCTGCGCACCAATAACTGTATTATAAATACCAGTACTTGCATTACCAAAAGCCTCATCTCCAATAGCAATGTTTCCTTCACCTGTTGATATGGCAATCATCGCAGCATTTCCAATGGCTATGTTTTTCGAACCTGTACTTAAACCATATAAATTTGAATTGCCTATAGCTATATTTTTTGAGCCAGTCGTAGATTCTTGCATAGTACCTACCCCAATAGCAATATTATTAGAACCTTCTGTATTGGCTGGCATAGCACCATAACCGATTGCTACATTACTTGAACCAATTGTATTTCTGTTTAAACTTGTAAAACCAATGGCAACATTATTGGCGCCAGTTGTATTGCCAATTAATACGTCTTTCCCAAAAACAGTATTACTTTCTATATTAGCAGCACCTTTACCTACTATTAATCCATTTACGGTAATGTCTTTAACAAAATTGACAGAATCAATATTTGCTTTCGCATCAATTCTAGCAGATAAATTTGCAGTATCAGTTACTTTTAGTTTTGAAACTAATGCAGAATCAACCCAGGTTTGTTTGGTGAATTTTGCAGTATCCGCTTTATTTAATTTTAAATCAAGTACATTTTGTGTGGCAGTACTTATGGGCAATAAAGCCAAGCTAGTTGCACCAGTGCCCCCCCGAGCAACTGGCACAATGCCTGATATATTTTCAGCATCTACACTGTTTGCAAACATTGCATAAGCTACATTTTGAAACTGAGTAGTACCCATAGTTATAAAATTTGCGCCTGCTGCAGGATCCATTTCAATTTTTAAAAACTTAGGAGTAGCCTTCCAATTGATGGTAGCAAAATTACCTATAGATGAAATAGCACCTGTATCTCCTATCACTGCATTAAACAAACCCTGTGCATTAGTATTCACTTTTCTTGTTTCTGTATATTCTGTAGCACCCATTGCACTACCTTGAATGATGCTTAATCGTAAACTTATTTGTTGCGAAGCCAATATAATATTGTTACTTGTCCTTGCTACTCCTTGAAAATTTAGTCCAGTTTGAGCATGGGTATTTATAAATACCAGAAGGAGTAAAAATGAGAGTAGTGATTTAATATATATGTTTTGTTTTTTCATTTATTTTTTAATAATTCTAAATAGTAAATAATTACAGGGAATTATATTTGGTAATAAAAACTAAAGTTTAATAATTTTGTAAATTCCAGTTTTTATATTTCCAGCAATTGGCTTGAAATATACTTTCATATAAAATACCCCTGATGGGTAATCTTCCAATAAAATATTTTTTTCATAATTACTAAAAATGGTACCTGCCTCATGTGAGAATACAACGGTTGTTTTAGCATCTAACAATTGTAGAGATAATTTGCCCGCTTCGGAAAACCTGGCCTTTATATTCAATAAATGACTAGTTGGATTGGGGCCAATGGTAATTTGATCGCCAAAAACAGTGGGCCCATATTCATTAATAGAAGTTACAATTGTTGTCATGGGTTGTAAAATGCCTGTATTTAAGGTAAACCCAGGGGCAATAAAATTGGCGATGGAAACCGACTCACCAATACTCCATTCTAAATTAAAGGCACTAACCGTGGACGATCCACCCCCATTGTTAATAATGGCATTGGAAACAACCTGGCCATTAGACTTTATTGAAAGTATACATATTATAAAAAAAATAAATAAATGCTTACTATCCAAATTCATTAAAATACAATTGCTTAATTTTTGTCAATAGGCTGAATACCATGAAAATAGACAAATAGTAGGCTGTAAAAATTGATTGATATAAAACCAAGTTCACTTTTACGTAAAAGGAGACCAAAAAATGAAAAACGAAGGATTAAATACGCATTAATTCATATTTATCTTACCAAAAAACTCCGAAGGAGTTGTATTATAAAATTTGTGGAAGGACTTATAAAACGCACTTTTTGAGTTAAATCCAGCTTCCATTGCCATGGATTCTATGGTAAAATTATCTAGATATGATTCATTAAATTTTTCTATAATATATTTCAAACGATAGGAATTGATAAGGTCACTGAATCTTTGATTGTAATAGTTGTTTATGATATATGACAACTCTCTTATTGGGATATTTAGTGCCACTGAAATATGACCAATTGTTAGATTGTTATTTAAATAAGGTTTTGAACTTTTAAAATAAGAATCAATTTGTTCTATTTGAGCGGAATAATCCTCCTTAATAAAAGGAATTTTATTAACCTCATTGTCTAAAATACTAGGAGCACTTTCTTTGTATTGAACGAATGGTAAACCTGTTAAAATATTTTGATGAGTTAAAATATAAGTACTTAAAACAAAAAAGCTTAAAGAATATAAAAAGCTAGGTAAATAATTAATAAAACTAAAATAAGTAAAAAGTGAATTATAAATAAGTACCAAAATTGCAATAGCAACTAGTGCCAAATAGGATGCTGCATTAGCCCAGTTGAAAATTCTTACCCATTTTAATACATCAGAAACTTGTTTTTGTATTTCAGCCACTTTATAATTTTTCTTAAATCTATAAACTAACTGAAACTGAAAAAACAAATAAATACCCGTTTGGAATATTCTAAAGAAATAAATTATATTTTCAGGAATAAGTCCAGTTTGATATTGATAGGCTAAGTCCAAATTATTAGTAACATCTAAAACTAATTTTCTTTTTTCCGCAATTGATAAAATATAAAATGGGGCATAATTAATCACCATTAAAAAAAATGGGATAAAATGCCATATATCGTTAATAGTAAACCTTTTTTCATTATATAAAATAGACCTAACGTATAAATAGCCTATGGGCATTATAATAAAATTGATTGGCGCAGCTGTTTTATATAAATATGGATAATTTATAATTTGTCCTTCATATAATAATAAATAAAGAACCGCTGTCCAAATAATAAAAATAAAATAAAAAGAGAGTAAATAATCGGCATATGACCGAATGGCATTTTCTTTAAATAACAACAAATATATTGTTGCAAATGCTGTGAATATACTACCTAAATAAAAAATTTCAAACATATTCAATTTTTACTTTTGCTTCCCGTCCACTACAATTACAATCTCCCCTTTTACTTGTTTTGATGAAAAATGGGTAATTAAATTGGCTAAAGAATCTGTAATATTTTCTTCGTAAATTTTTGTAAGCTCCCTACTTACCGACGCTTGCCTATCTGCACCAAAATGTAAAGCAAATAATTCCAATGTTTTTACCAAACGCATCGGGCTTTCATAAAATATCATGGTACGCTCTTCATTGGCTAAAGATTCCATTAAGGTTTTTCTGCCTTTTTTTAGGGGAATAAACCCTTCGAAAATAAATCGCGTGGCTGGCAAGCCGCTATTTACTAATGCTGGAACAAAAGCGGTAGCACCTGGCAAACTACTTACTGCTACGCCTGCGGCTTTACAAGCGCGCACCAATAAAAATGCTGGATCAGAGATACCAGGTGTTCCTGCGTCAGTTATTAAAGCAACATTTTTGCCTGCTTGCAATTGTTGTACCAAATGATCTACTACCTTATGTTCGTTGTGTTGATGATAAGGAGTTAATGGCTTATTGATATGATAATGCTGAAGTAACTTCGAAGAGGTACGTGTATCCTCACACAAAATAAAATCCACAGATTGTAAAACTTCAATGGACCTAAAGGTAAAATCTTTTAAATTTCCAATGGGCGTAGGAACTATATATAGCATGGAAATAATTAAAGCTTAAAAAAATAAATGCCTATTGTACAAACTCAATCTCAAAGTATTCCATCACCGCATTAGCCAATAATTTTTTTGAAGCGGTCTCAGCTACTTCTTTGGCTGCTGTTTCATTGGCTGCTTCAATTTTTAAGGTAATATGTTTACCTACACGAACATCTTGTACCCCTGTTAAACCTAAATTGTGCAAACCGCCTAAAACTGCTTTTCCTTG
>CANHOY010000117.1 GCA_947462495.1 Bacteroidota bacterium | reverse complement strand
CTTTGACTGATGCCATATTTAAAAATTTATTTGGATGGTCTTAATTATGTGAACCTCAATCTTTAAGGTAGGATACAGGTTGTGTATTTACCAAGGATTCGAGGACGGCAAAGGTAGGGAATTTCAGCTTCAAATTAGCAACAATTAGGTGAGCCACCCCTTGTTCACTTTCAAAGTGGCCTATATCCACTAGTAAAATTTGCCCATCTGCCTCAAAAAAGTCATGGTATTTAAGGTCGCTGGTGATAAAACAGTCGGCTTTTTGCGCTTTGGCATCGGCAATTAAAAAGCTACCCGATCCACCACATAAAGCTATGGTTTTCAATGGCTTTTTTGTAAAATTAGTATGTTTTACCACAGACAAATTCAATTTTTCTTTGATCCATTTTAAAAATTCGGCCTCGTCGGTTTCCAGTGGTAGTTCGGCAATTAATCCAGAGCCAATTTCACCCCCATTTTGGTCTTTAAAACCGGGTTTAGGGCTTAAAATTCTTCTATTTTCTAGGTGAAGCTTATCGGCTAGGGTTTTATTGACCCCTTCTAGTAAATTATCTAAATTGGTATGAATTGCGTAAATAGCAATATTGTTTTGAATGGCCTTCATCACCACTCGAGACACATAATCATTGCTATTAAATTGCTTTATCCCCTTAAAAACAATGGGATGATGGCTTACAATGAGGTTGCATCCTTTGGCAATGGCTTCGTCTACTACTGCTTCTGTACAATCTAAAGAACATATTACACCAGTACAAACTTGATCGGGCTTACCAATAATAAGTCCTGCATTGTCATAAGGTTCTTGCCAAGCAAGTGGTGCCCAGTTTTCTAAAGCTTCTATGATTTTACTAATTTGCATTCCTAAAATTAAATATAAAAGCCAACTATTTTAGTTTTTAATTGTTAAACAAATATGAAACAGGCAATTTCCATTTTTTGGTTTAGAAGAGATTTAAGATGGCAGGACAATGTCGGCCTGTACCATGCACTTTACCAAGCCAAATTAAAAGGGCATCAAGTTTTACCTATATTCATTTTCGATAAAAACATTTTAAGTCAATCCGAAGATAAAGCAGATAGAAGGGTAGATTTTATTCATCAAACGCTCACTCGTTTGCAATCCGATTTAGTAGCTAAGGGAAAATCGCTTTGGGTACAATATGGAACGCCGATAGAAGTTTTTGAAAAACTTTTTAAAGATTTTAAGATAGCCTCTGTTTACACCAATCATGATTATGGCCCTAAAGCCAATGCAAGAGATGCGGCGATTGAAAAATTAACTTTGAACAATGGCGCTAGTTATCATCCTTATAAGGATCAAGTTATTTTTGAAAAAGACGAAGTCATTAAAGACGATGGGAAACCCTATACTATTTATACGCCCTATGCCAATAAATGGAGAACGGTTTGGGCGCAGCAAATTCCTAAAAAACATCCTTCCGAAAAATTACTCGATTATTTTTTAGATACCAAGGCTCACAAGCTGCCAACTTTAAAAGAAATTGGTTTTGAAAAAACAGATCTAGTTATACCTCCAATGCAGTATGACACAAAGCTGGTAAAAAATTATACAGAGCAAAGAAATTTCCCTGCTTTAAATGCGACCACACATTTAAGTGTGCATTTACGTTTTGGAACTATCTCCGCTAGAACACTGGCACTAGAAACGCAAAGTTTAAATGCTACTTTTTTTAATGAACTTATTTGGCGCGATTTTTATCATATGATTTTATGGCATTTCCCACATGTAGCCGAAGGAAAATCATTTAAGGCTAAATATGATTTTATAGAGTGGCGCAATAATGAAAAAGAATTTAAAGCTTGGTGTGAAGGGCGCACAGGCTATCCAATTGTAGATGCGGGTATGCGAGAATTAAATACAACTGGTTTTATGCACAATAGAGTGCGCATGATTGTAGCTAGTTTTTTAACCAAGCATTTGTTAATTGATTGGAGATGGGGCGAAGCGTATTTTGCACAAAAATTATTGGACTTTGATTTAGCCGCCAACAATGGTGGTTGGCAATGGGCTAGTGGAAGTGGTTGTGATGCAGCGCCTTATTTTAGAGTATTTAATCCGCGCTTACAAACCGAAAAATTTGATAAAGATTTAAAATACATCAGACATTGGGTGCCAGAACTAGATTCGTTAAAATATCCTAAACCCATTGTAGTTCATGAAGAAGCCCGCGAGCGTGTATTGGCTGCTTATGCAAAAGCCTTGAAGGAATAAATCTTATGCGTGTAAAGTAGAAAATGTTTTTTCTAATTGAGCTATCGCCTCTCTCCCTGTATCGCCCATATCAATACTAAAATCGTTTACATATAAATCGATATGTTGACGCATTACTTCTTCAGACATTTCTTGAGAATGCGCTTTAATGTAGTCTGGTAAAATTTCGAAACTATTAGCTAATGCATATTGCACACTTTCTTTAATAAGGGCATCTAGCATTGCAATATCATTGGGGTTAATATCATTGCGCGCAATAATTCCACCCAGTGGGATAGGGGCATTAAAAGTTTCTTCAAAATAAGTGCCCAGGTCTATCCATTTACTTAATCCCTTTGCGGCATAGGTAAAGCGGTTTTCATGAATAATTACACCAGCCTCTACCGCGCCACTTAATACGGCCTCTTCAATTTCGTTAAATACTAAAAATGCTTTATTCGTAACCTTAGGAAAAGCCATGCTAAAAAGCAAATGAGCTGTGGTATTGATTCCAGGAATGGCCACGCGCATCAAAGCGGCATCTGGCTTGCCATCTGGCTTATTGGCATCTTCCTTATAAATTAATAATGGTCCAACGCCTTTACCTAAAGCGCCACCGCTATTTAATAATCTATACGTATTTTTTACTAAGGGCCAAACCCCGTAACTAATTTTCGAAAAAGGAAGTTTGCCTGCAATGGCCCATTCGTTTAAAGTTTGAACATCTTGTAAATGCACTTTAAAAGTATAGCCCTTGGTATCTATTTTATGATTAACTAATGCATCAAAAATAAAAGTATCATTGGGGCAGGGAGAAAAACCTATTTCAAACTCAGGCATGGTTAGGTAATTTATGGAGTGCGTCTAAGTATTGTAATAAAGTTTCATTCAAATTATAAATGGCTTCTTTCATTTTCCATTTAGCTTTATTGCGTTCACCCACATAGTTTGAAACTGCACGAATCTGCATAAAAGGAATATTTAAATCACGACCCATATAATGTAAAGCGGCGCCCTCCATTGATTCTAAAGATGCTTTATAACGCCCATTGTATAATTCAATTTTACTTTTATCGGTGCTAATGGTATTTACTGTTACTCCTTTTTTAGTAGGTAAGTTTAAAACGTTGTATTGTTTGAGCCAAGGATTAGGTAATGATTTTTTTTCATAAGGGGAATCATTTGGTTTATCCAATTTTAAATCAAATAAATCTTTCCAAACTTTATTTTCTGTAACACCAATATCACCTGCAAAATCATCTTTCACTGCAAACACTTTACCCAATGGAATTTTTTTATCAAAGCATCCGCAAATACCCACTTGAATAATTAGGGTAGGTGTTTCTTGAACAAACATTTTCATGAGTGAAACGCTACTGGCTAGTAAGCCAATACCTGATTCGTGAAAGCCAACCGAAAAACGTTTGTTATTGGTTGCAAAAGCAGGGTTAATTTTTTGAAAACTAGGCATCCATTCCCCATTGGTAGCCGCTGTTATAATTACACGCATAGCACAAAGGTCGGGAAAGGCCTGTGAAAAATGGTTAACTTGGCCATCAAATTTATATCTTTACAAAAATATTGGAGACATGGTGTATTTAACAAGGGCAGAACATTTTAATGCAGCACATAAATTGGCTAATCCTAATTGGAGTAAGGAAAAAAATGAAGAGATATTTGGAGCTTGTGCAAATGAAAATTGGCATGGACATAATTACGAGATTTTCGTAACGGTTAAAGGCAATCCAGATCCAGAAACTGGATTTTTATTTGATGTTAAAAAGTTAAGTATGCTTATTAAGAAGCATGTAATAGATCAATTAGATCATAAGAATTTAAATGTGGATGTTCCTTTTATGCAAAATCAAATGTGTAGCACCGAAAATTTGGTAATGGCTATATGGAAGCAATTGCAACCACATATCCCAACCGAAGTTCAATTGCATTGTATAAAATTATATGAGACACCACGTATCTATGTAGAATACTTTGGGTAGAAGAATTTGTCTTTTTTGTCCTAAAAAACTATCGAAAAAGGATAAATCCCTTAAACGTTTATCTTTTTATCTAAAAGAATAAACAAATTGAATCCTTCAACGTTATTATTATTGTAACTTTGTCCTCTTAATTTGGAAGCATGGAACATAAAGTAGCGGTTTTTAGAAAAGAGCATTTTAATGCTGCACACCGTTTGTTTTGTGCCGATTGGTCAGACGAAAAAAACACTACTGTTTTTGGACCCTGTGCCAACCCAAATTACCACGGACATAATTACGAACTAGTGGTACAAGTAAATGGAGTTCCAGATGCACAAACAGGATTTGTGATCAACACCAAAGACTTAAGTACTATTGTTCAACAAGAAATTATTTCCAGATTTGATCATAAAAATTTAAACTTAGATACGACCGAATTTAAAAATTTAAATCCTACTGCAGAAAACATCGCGATAGTTATTTATAATTTAATTAGACCTCGTATCAACAAAGAGTTAGACTTAAAAATAAGGTTGTATGAAACAGAAAGAAACTTTGTCGACTACCCCGCTTAAAGAAGAGCACATCGATTTAAGTAATTTATTATTAGAAGAAATGGGTGATGAGCATAAAGCGAGTTCGGTGGAAACACCTTTGCGTGCAGATGCTTTTGATATATCTGATGAAGAAAAAATTGCTGCCATCGCACCCCACTTTAAATCCATCATGGAAATTTTAGGAATGGATTTACGTGACGATAGTTTAAGAGGTACGCCATTACGTGTTGCAAAAATGTATGTGAAAGAGTTATTTCAAGGTTTGAACCCAGCGAATATGCCAAGCATGACTTTGTTTGAAAATAAATTTCAATACAATGAAATGTTGGTGGAAAAGAACATTAATTTTTATACCAACTGCGAGCATCACTTTGTTCCTTTTTTCGGTAAAGCACATGTGGCTTATATTAGCAGTGGTAAAGTAATTGGATTAAGTAAGTTAAACCGATTGGTAGAATATTTTTCGAAGCGTCCTCAAGTGCAAGAGCGTTTAACCATGCAAGTAGGTAAAGCATTGCAAACTGTTTTGCAAACACAGGATGTAGCAATTATGATGGACGCCAAGCATTTATGTGTATCGAGTAGAGGTGTGAAGGACGATAGTTCAAATACCATTACTACTTATTTTGGTGGTAAGTTTCAGGAGGAGAAAACAAAAAATGAATTCTTAAAATACATTGATATCAATGATTAGTTAGTTTATAGTTTAACAATAGTATAGATCAATGGCGAAGGAAACTTCGCCATTTTTATTTAATTTTGTAAAAACAATTTTACATGTCAAAAAATGCATTTGTATTCCCAGGTCAAGGAAGTCAATTTGTGGGAATGGG
>CANHOY010000116.1 GCA_947462495.1 Bacteroidota bacterium | reverse complement strand
GTTTAGCAAAAACAACAAAGGACCCTGAATTTAATGTAAGTCCTTGATTTTCATATAGCGAGACCGGGACTTGAAGCTATGACCTTCCAGTGATGAAATTTTTTGACAAAATTATGGCGTTAATTTGTAATATGTTATCTAATTACCGAAATAAAACCATTTTACCGAATTCAGGGGTATTTTCATAACACAGAAATCATTTATTAATGGACCTTATCAAATCAAATCTAATTTAAAAAAAAGCTGTAAATTTCTAAAAAAATAATACCAGGTATGAAAAAACAATTCTTCTTTTTTATATTACTAGCCTATAGCTTGTCTGCAAACGCTCAAAAAATAAAAGCTTTTGTGGGCGGGACTTTAATTGATGGTTTTGGAGGAACCCCTATTTATAATAGCGTTATTATAATTGAAAATGAACGTATCAAAACAGTCGGCACAGTAGGAAGTACTGCGATTCCTAAAAATGCTGAAATAATTTCAACCGAGGGAATGAGTGTACTACCTGGTTTATGGGATATGCATGTTCATCTAATGATTAATGGGCATAGTGATTATGATCATTGGGATAGTGCTTATATGAAGGATTTTGAAAAAGTAATTATGCCAGCATCGGCTCACCAATTGTTAATGGCTGGAGTAACAAGTGCGCGTGATTTAGGAGGACCTTTGGATGCAAGTATAAATGTTAAACGTAGCATTGATAAGGGCGAATTATTGGGCCCAACCTTATATGTATCAGGACCTTTTATCCAGCACAAGCCTTATCCGCACACGGAAGCGTACCGCTGGGGTGTAAATGGTGTCGAAGACGCAAGAGCTAAAGTGCGCAAACTTGCAGAAGCGGGAGTAAATGTGATCAAACTGATTGATCAGGACGAAATGACTTTAGAAGAAGCACAAGCAGTAGTAGATGAAGCACATAAATATAATTTGCCTGTAGCAGGTCACTCGCATCGCCCTAATGAAATAAGAGTGGGTATGAAAATTGGAGTAGATTGTTTTGAACACACTGGATTATCTTCTTCTCCAGAATATCCTGAGGATATTATGCAAATGATTAAAGAGCGCACTGCACAAATGAATAAGGGTCCCTTGTTCTGGACACCAACAGTGGAGGGTTTATTTAATTATGAATATATAAGAGACCATCCAGAAAAACTAGATGATACTTCCTGGCATTTAGATTTACCCAATAATATTATTAATGATATTAAAGCGTCATTAAAATATCCTGCAAGGATGCCTTACTTTCAATTAACTCCAGTACGCCGACCAACCTTAGAGAAAAAAATAAATCAACTCAAAAATGCTGGAGTAGTATTATTGGTGGGTACTGATAGCGGTATACCAATGAAATTTCATAGTCAAAGCACTTGGAATGAATTAGATGTATGGGTGAATAAATTTGATTTTGACCCCATGTATGCTATTAAAGCTGCAACGTATTGGCCTGCTTTAGCAATGCGTGTTGAAAAAGATTATGGTACCATTAGCGAAGGCAAGTATGCTGATATCATTGCCGTAAAAGGAGATGTATTAAGATATATTGACTTATTACAAAAAGTAGACATGGTATATAAGCATGGAAAAAAAGTAAAATAAAATTACTACGAATATTTAGGTCTTTTATAATTTAAGTCAGGTGCTTAAATTATAAAAAAATAAGGTAGAGTAATTGAGCTAGATAATTTAGCTATCAAACAAATGTATAAAATAATATTTCTATTATAGAACCAACAAAGGACTCACGATTTAACGTAAGTCCTTTGTTTTTATTTAGCGAGAAAGAGATTTCAACTCTTGACCTCAATTAAAAATAAATTCACTAAATTAAAAGTTAATCTTATTTAGAAAGATATACAATCCCTTCCTTCATAACGAACTTTACTTTTTTCAAATCTGAGATATTTTTACTTGGATCCCCTTCAACAACTATTACATCAGCAGTATACCCAGCCTTTACATAGCCTAAACTATCATCGAGATGAAAAGCCTTTGCATTTATACTAGTGGCTGCTTTTAAAGCATCTAAAACAGGTAAGCCATACTCAACCATAAGTTCCATCTCTAAAACATTTTCGCCATGAGGAAAGACCCCGACATCTCCACCCATTCCAATGGAAACACCAGATGCTATTGCATCCTTAAAACTTTTTCTTTTATTTAATACATTGCTTGGTGGGTCAGTAACCCCTTTTTTCCAGCCACGGTATTGTGAAATTACATCAACAGCTGAGATTGTGGGTATATAGGTTACATTATGTTCTTTCATCAGTTTCCCTAATTCTACATCTATGAAATCTCCATGCTCAATTGTTTCAGCACCTGCCAATACAGCACGACGTATTGCCTCTTTTGATTTCGCATGGCAAACCATCACCCTTCCACTACTTCTTGTAACTTCATTGATGAGTTTGAGTTCGTCTAGTGTAAATGAAGGACGATCTTCCCCATTAATTCCCCATCTATAATCAGCATATATTTTAATAAAATCTGCACCTTTCCCAATCTGATCTCTTACGACCCTTATTAAATCATTTCCATCAGCAGGTTCAGCCCCTAACATGATTTGTTGATCACTATCATAACCTTTTGGACCATAAGAACCTGTAGAAACGATCGCTCTTCCAGCAACCATCAGTCTTGGTCCAATAATAACACCTTCATTAATTGCCCTCTTTAGTGAAACATCAGAATAGCCTGCACCTTCTGTACCTAAATCTCTTGCAGTTGTAAAACCAGCCAATAAAGTATTTTTAGCATGAACAGTAGCCCTAACTGTTCGGTAAGAATCGGGTTCTTTCAAAACCTGCGTATCCCAGTCAGTGATATTATATGGGTACAACATTAAGTGAGAATGCCCTTCAATTAAACCAGGCAAAATTGTTGCATTAGGGTAATTAATTTTTACATAACCATCAGGTATGCTAAGTTGTTGGATTGGCCCAACACTAATAATTTTATTATTCTCAATTATTAATGCCCAATCTTTATGCATGACTTCCCCGTCAAATAAGCGAGGTGCAGTAATATAGTATTTGGTTTGAGCATTTAATTTAATGCCAAAAATCATTATAATGGTTAAAGTTATAAAATACTTTAGGTAACTAATTTTCATACTAATTAATTTTTATTTAAAATTTATTTTATCAATCATAATAATTTATTAAGGTACATAATTTATATAATATTTTCATTTTATTGTAACTGATTTTATAATAAAATATCTTTAATTAGTGGCTTCGCCTATCAATCTAAAAGTATATAATTAGAAAACCTGTTGAACATGAAAATATATGGTTTTAATTAGTAATAAAGAATTCGTTAACTAAAGATAATATCTTCAAGAAAATAAGGTCTTGATTTGTAGTGAGTTATAATTCTAGAAAATCGAAATCAAGCAATATTAAATGATTTTAGGAGTTTCCCGCACGCAGAGATTCAAATTTTCAAATCCCCGATTGATTCATTATTTTTGATTAATAAATTTCATTTCAATAATTATGAATTCAAAAGAAATGCTATTCCCTAAATTATCTCTGCTACTTAATATTCTTGTATTAATTCCTGTGTGTTCCAGTATACTCCTAAAAAGTAATTTGGTAATTGATTCTTATGGGATTGAAACACCCGCACTTGGTATTCTTTTATCTATATATCTTACTATACTTATATTCTCCGTGGTGTTTTTATTCAAATTTGACCCAAAATTTGTAATGGCCCTTCTATTAGTTCAAGTAGTTTATAAGGTATTAAGCCCCATAATGGTTGGTACTTTAACCAACCCTGTAATCATAAGTAATTTATTTATTGCGGTGTTCCATTCCTATAGCATTTGGAAATTAGCTTCTACCAAAGGATAATTTTTATTTATTACTTATCAATGAACAAAATATTTAAATTTCTAATTTTAAGTTTATCTATATCTGTAACCTTATATGCCCTAGTTGTATATTCATTCCTTGAACTTGGCGTTGCAGTTCACCCAGGTATGAAAAGTAATTTTCAAGCACACCCTATTGGTATCTACTTGCATATTTTTTCATCACTCATCGCCTTAGCAATTGGACCTTTCCAATTCAATGAAAAATTTAGATTAAATAAGATACAAGTGCATCGATTGCTAGGTAAAATCTATCTAATAAGCGTTTTAATTGGGGGGCTTTCTGGTTTGTATATGTCTCAATATTCATTTGGTGGTATGATTTCTCATTCAGGATTTTTCACATTGGCCATTCTTTGGTTAGCCACAGGATATAAAGCATATCATTCCATAAAAAATAAAAATATCCAAGCACACCAATATTGGATGTTTATTAATTTTGCACTCACATTTGCAGCAGTTACATTGCGTACTGGATTAGGAATAGGTTTCGCTAGTGGAACTCCTTTTGAAATATTCTATCCATACCTTGCATGGCTTTGTTGGGTGCCTAATTTACTTATTGCTGTAGTTATTACTAAAAGAAAATAATTTAAAACCCTCAAGAAGCAAAGAACTCATTATTTAACATAATCCTTGATTTTAAGAAAACTCCCCTTTTTAGTCTACATTAGATTGATAATTTACAGCATAATAATTTGTATCATAACTGTCCATATTCTTTAACGACCTACCAACTTATGAGAGATTTAAAAGCCGGAATTTATATCAAAAGCACTGCCGCCTTAATTGGGAGTTTCTTCGAGCATACAACCATTCTAATCATTGAACACAACGAAGAGGGAAGTATAGGGTTGGTAATCAATAAATCCTTTGAAAAGTCGCTGCATGAACTAATTGAATTCAATCACAGTAAACCATTTCCACTGATGGATGGAGGCCCAGTTGATAGAGAACACCTCTTTGTATTGCACAAGCGACCCGATCTCATTGATGGGGGTAAACAAATACCCAATGGTCTTTACTTGGGTGGTAATATGGAGCAAGTGATCGAAGCCATCAACACCAGGGTTGCCCATAAAGAAGAAATTCAACTTTTTATTGGCTATTGCGGATGGGATTTGGGAGAATTGGAAGCAGAGGTGGAAGAGGGAAGCTGGGCATTGAGTTAAAATGAATCTATTTTAATTGTATTAATTAAATTTTCTAAAAAGTACTTTATCTGCATAAAAAGTCCCAAACGGTATAAGTGAAGCTATGAAAGCCATAAATATTTTGTATATGTTCCAGCGATGTAAAAATGAAACTTGAAGCAGTAAAAATAAGTATAGAACAAAAAGAATTCCATGAGCCAAACCAACAATATAATTGGGCTGTGGCATAGAAAATTTGTATTTTAAAATCATCGTAAGTCCTAAAAGCAAATACGAACAACCTTCAATAAATGCAATAATTCGTAGTCTCCCCAATGCCGTTTTCAATAATTTTTTTACCATTTTTATTATTTATATATTTTAAATTACTACTTTATAAAAACCATGCAGTGCTGCCATGGAAGATTATCTATATTTTTGTCAAATGCAAAACCTGCTGCTTTTAATTCTTTAATGGCCTGCGCTTTACTCATTTTATGAATGCTTTTAATGGGTACATTTGGATCTTCTGACCTAAATTCTACAAGCACTAATTTACCGCCAGGTTTTAATGC
>CANHOY010000115.1 GCA_947462495.1 Bacteroidota bacterium | reverse complement strand
ATTTCTTTACGTTATAATTTTGGTTTTAAACCTAAAGAAAATAAATTGGAGATGTTAGAGCAAGGTGTTCCAGATAGAAATTAGTAAACACCATTTATTTCATTTGTTCGGTTAAAGCTAGCACACTCATAGTGCCCATCATAGCTACTACCATCCAGCCCATCGCTTCAATCCAAATTGGATATTTGTATTGTTTTAATATGGGTAATTTCCTACCTGCAATAAGCATAATAGAAAGGGCAAAAGGTAAAATAAATCCATTCACTAGGCCCGCCATTAATAATAATTCTTTCGGCTTGCCTAAGAAAACAAAAATAGCAGTAGAGATAACAATAAAAGCAGTAATAGATTTTCGTTCGTTTTGTAATAGTTTAATTTTTAAGTTTTTAATAAAACTATAAGAGGTATAAGAAGCGCCTATCACTGATGAAATAGCAGCACTCCATAATACAATTCCGAAAATAAATAAACCCCATCTTCCACCTGCCGATTCAAATACAGTGGCTGCAGGATTATTCTTATCCAAGTGAATCCCTTTACTTACTACTCCCACTGCTGCAAGAAATAAAATAAAACGCATCAAAGATGAAATCAAAATTCCTCTACTTGCACTTTTGGTCACAAACTTTATATGTTCGCTTCCTGAAATGCCTGCGTCAATTAAGCGGTGTGCTCCGGAGAAAGTGATATAACCGCCCACTGTTCCACCCACGATGGTAACAATAGCCAATAAAGATATTTTTTCTGGTATAAATGTATGATGCACAGCTTCTAAAATAGGGGGATGTGCTGCATAAACGATAAGTAGGGTTAAACTTATTTTTAGAATACCCAAAATTTTAGTGAGTTGATCCAATACTTTACCAATTTCATCTACCCAAAAAATAACAATGGCAACGAGACCGCTTAATAATGCACCTTTCGCAAATGATATGCCTGTTAAAATATTTAAGGCCAAGCCACAACCGGCAATATTACCAATATTAAATGCAAAACCGCCTAGTACTACTAGCAAAGAAAGTAAATGACCCAGTCCAGGAAATAATTCATTGGCAATTTCTTGTGCTCGCATGCCACTTAATGTAATGGCCCGCCAAATATTTATTTGTGCCCCAAAATCTAAAATAATGGAAAGTAAAATTACAAAACCAAAACTAGTGATAAGTTGTTCGGTATAAAAAGAGGTTTGTGTTAAAAAGCCTGGTCCAATGGAAGAATTGGCCATTAAAAAAGCTGCCCCTAAACTAAGGCCAGTCATTGACTTTAAAGGGCTGGTAGTTTTAGACATGTTTGATTTCAATATCATTTTTTTTCAAACATTCATGTAAAGCTGTTGCAATTTCTATGGCATTTGGGCCATCTCCATGGATACAAACGGTATTGGCATCAAGAGAAATTGGTGTGCCATGTGCTGTATTTACTTTTTTGTCAAATATAATTTTGAGCACTTGTTCACAAGCTTCCTCAGCACTATCTATCATGGCATGGTCTAAATACCTGGGAGTTAAATGACCATCCTGCTGATAGGTTCTATCTGCAAAAACTTCATTGGCAAAAGGTTGTCCCATTATTTTTGCTTGTGTAATAGTTTGACTTCCGCTTAAACCATAAATAATTAAATCGGGATCAATGGCTTGTATAGTTTGAATAAATATTTTACTTAGGGAAGCGTCTTTTGCACAATCATTGTACAAAGCACCGTGTAATTTAACATGATGCAAGCTTGCTCCTAAGGGTAGTGCAATTCTTTCAAAAACATACATTTGCTCTGCAATGAGTTCGGCCAATTCTAATAAGGAAACCATTTGTGAAATTCTGCCAAAATTAATTTTATCTGCATAGCCAGGGTGAGCACCTACAGCTACATTGTTTTTTAAAGCAAGCTCAATCGTTTTTTTGATAGAATCGGTATTGCCTGCATGAAAACCGCAGGAAATATTTGCACTACTAATAAATGGCATGAGTTCAGCTTCGTTACCCATACCTTCCCCCATATCACAATTCAGGTCAATGGATAAACCCTTTTTGAATTTGTTGGTATAATTGGTGTGCGTTGTTGACATTGGTTAAACTAAAATGTAGGGATGAACCATTTTTTAATTGAGCAATCCTAGGTAAATCTACCAAAATAATTTGACCCAAATTCGCATAACCTCCAATGGTTTGATGATCGGCCATTAAAACCATGAGCGACCCATTGGGTAGTAGTTGTAAAGTGCCTCTAGTGACTGCTGCGGATAAGTATTGATTGGGCCTGGTTAAACCGAGCAATGGGCCTTTTAATAGATAACCCATTCTATTGGTTTGCAATGTAGTGTGGAATGCTTGAGTTAATAGTTGACTCAAGCTTTCCTCGGTTAAGTCATTCCAAGCAGGCCCTGGAATAAATCGAATAGGAGCTGGTGCAAAAATGTTGTTCTGAATAGCTTTAATTAAATTAAATGGAATTGTATGAGTATATATATCAGACTCAAGGATCGGTAAAATTTCAAAGACATTGTCTTGTTGAAGGGTAGTAGCATTAAAACTTTGACTAGCTAACCAATCGGGGGCATTTATTTTTCCTTGAATAGCTAAGTAGGCAAAACTACCTTCGATGGGTTTAAGAAATTGAAGCACATCATTTTTAGATACATCAATCGGTTTATTTAATTCAATACTTTTTTCGTTGATGACTGGAGAAAAATTAGCGCCAGTAATGCAAATAGTATGATCACTTGAAAAACTAAAACTACTAGCAGGAAAACATAATTCAAAAATAGGGTAATCAATAGGATTATTTACAAGCGCATTCGCCAATTGAGCAGATAAATAATCCATAAACCCATTGGCTTGAATTCCTAAATGCTGAAAACCAGTTCGACCTTTGTCTTGAATGGTATCAGCCATTCCTTTTTTTATTATTTTTAAGGACATGTTATTATAAGGCTTATTTTATTATCCTCTTTAATATTTTATTTTTTAAACAACATTAACAAAGAACCAATCAGTGTTAATATGATGATGAGTCTACGATAATCTTTTTCTTTTACCTTGTCTACTAATTTAAGACCTAATAAAAATCCTATGGCTAAGGTGGGTAATAATAGGGCATCTATTTTAATACTTTCGATAGAAATGTTTTCCCATAAAAAAATTTGAAAGGGCAGTTTAAATAAATTCATAATAAGAAATATCCAAGCGGCGGTTCCTATAAAGTCATTTTTTTCTAGTCGCATGGCTAAGAAATATAAGTTAGAAAAAGCGCCTGCTAAATTTCCCAACATGGTGGTAATGCCAGCGGCCAAGCCAGTACTTGCAACAAATAAGGGGTTGGTAGGTACTGATTTTGATTTTCTTAGTTCCATCAGTACGATGATAATGATGGTAATTAAAATGATAACGGCCATAATTTTTCTAAAAAGGACTTCATTCATATCTTTTCCTACATAAATGCCTATTAAAATACCAATGATCATCCAAGGGGTTATTTTCCAAAAATGATTCCATTTTGCATGGCGATTATAATAACTTACTGCAGCGATATCTGATAAACACAATAGAGGCAAGACGATTCCAGTGGAAGCTTTACTTCCAAAAACAAAGGCCATTAATGTTACGCTAAGCATATCAATACCCTTAAGTCCTGCTTTTCCTAGCCCAATAAAGAAAGAAGCAAGCATAATAATAATCCAAGTTGAAAAGGGATATAGCGCGATAGTTTCCATTGGGTTTAATGGTCTTTAGTATGCATTGAAAATAAATTATCCTGTGCGAATTCACAAATATTAATTAAGGCGCTACAGTAGGGCTATCCTTTACTAAGAAGCGAGCATTTGGTCGTAAACGCCTCTATTGATAGAGTAAAACTGAACCTGGTCACCTGCTTTGAACAGGGCTAATTTTTCGGGATGCGGGTCAAATATTTTTATAGGGGTTCTACCTATTATTTGCCATCCTCCTGGCGAGTTGGTTGGATAAATACCAGTTTGTACACCTGCAATACCAACACTTCCAGCAAACACTTTTGGTCTTGGCGCTAAGTGTCTTGCCACTTGAATTTTTTCGTTGACGGTTCCCATATAAGCGAATCCAGGCATGAAGCCTAAACAAAATACATTGTAAATTTCATGGGTATGACTTTCAATAATTTCTTCTTTGGTTATATTTTTTAAGGTAGCCATTGAGGCTAAATCAATTCCAAAGGTTTCGTCATAACAAACCGGAATTTTAATGATTTCATTTTCTGCTGCCTTCATTGTAAGAAAATTTTCTTTCATCATGGATTGGAAAGAATTTTTTAGAAAAAGTAATGGGTCTGTTTGTTCTAATTGATAAAATGAATGAATATTATAGACCAAAGTGATGGTTTGATAAGCAGGTATGATTTCCTTGATCCATTGGTGTGTTTTTTGTATGGAGGTACAAAGAGTCACTACCTTTTTTACCATTTGGATAGATTCGGAGGAAATGGGTGTATTAATAGAAATGACGATGGCGTGATCACCTAAGTAATTGAATTGGAGTGGGAGGTCTTGAAAATTTGAATTCGAGTGCATGCTAAAAGGTACTTCACTTAATCTCTTGCTCAGTAATTTTACCAGTGGTTTTATTTTTTAAAATTAATTTTTTAGCGCCATAATGAGTCATTTCTTCTTTAATCAAATAATGATCCTTGTCGTACTCCACTAAATGACTTTCTTTAGTTAAACCCGACTTGCCTCTCCAAATATCTAATTGTACAGGCTCCCATAATTTTGTTTTTGCAGAACGATAGGCGGCATCTAAAATACAGTTTACAATGTATCCATCGTAAAATGTTTCTTTAGGAGCTACACCTTTTTCCATAGAATTAAACATATCCATAAACATGTGGTTATAGCCTAATTCATTCAATTCATCACCCACAGGGAATAACCAACCACTATTACTTTCAGATTTTTCAGAAATATAATCACCGCCTTTGCCGGTGGTAAACATTTCAAAACCAGTTCTTAAGAAACTATTGATCCAAATAGTTCCTTCGGTGCCCATTACTTCATCTCTTAAATCTAATCCTCCTCTAAAGGTCCAGCTTACTTCAAATTGTCCAATAGCTCCATTCTCATACTTCACTAGTCCAATGGCATGATCTTCGGCATCAATAGGTTTTACTTGAGTATCCGCCCAACACATCACCTCAATAGGTTTAATATCCTTTCCAATATAACTTCTTGAAATTTCAACGCAGTGACATCCTAAATCTAAAATACATCCACCACCCGCTTGTTCTATATTCCAAAACCATTCACTGTGTGGGCCAGGATGTGTTTCGCGCGATTTTGCCCATAAAATTCTTCCAACCGCACCTTCTTTTACACTTTGGTGTGCTTTAATAAATTTAGGAGTATATACTAAGTCCTCTAAATAACCATTGAAGATCCCAGCTTCTTCTACTGCAATCAACATTCTTTTAGCTTCTTCGCTATTGCGACCTAATGGCTTGGTAGTCATGACTGCTTTTTTATGTTTGCAACACAACATCACTGCCATTTCATGAATATCGTTGGGAAGGGCTATACATACTACATCTACATCGGGGTGCGCAATGGCTTCTTCCATTACGGTGGTCCAATGCGCACAGTTATAATCTGCAGCAAACTTAGTGGCAGACTCTTCACGTCGT
>CANHOY010000114.1 GCA_947462495.1 Bacteroidota bacterium | reverse complement strand
GCTTCGCTATTCACCTCACTTAAACCCATACGTTTCATTTCATCTAAAGCCCAAACTTGTGCACGTTGCATGTCGCGAGACAAAGTAAGTCGTGCACCCAGCACATCTACAATATAGGATTCATATTCCATCACCTTAGAATGTTGTAAGCCTTCTTCTCTAATACGAGCTACCATGGCCCAATCCACCGAGGATGATGGAGAAAATGAAAATGCCATTGAGAATAAAGTAAAAAAAATAATGACGCGAATAAACCTAAATTTTGCAATGGATTTCATCTTCTTGGAGATTTAATTATGAAAATTGAAAATTAATGGGCGAAATTTAATTTCCCAATATCTACCTTCAATTTACTACAAGATTTTGATATTATTTCCCCAATAGCATGATAGAGGCAAAAATTTCTATGCCTTCAAAAAAGTTTTTCAACTTAATATTCTCATTTTCGGCATGTTGATTGTTATCATGGTTGGCAATAGGCACCGTAATAGGTGATGTATTTAATACTTTTTCAAAAACGAATAAGGGTAAACTACCCCCAAGCGTTGGAAGTATAACCGGCCATTCAGTACTTGACAACTCTATGGCTTTTGAAATGCGCTTTACATAAGGATTGGATAAGGATGTTTTTTGAGCATTGTAACTTTTTTTGTCTTGCACTACCATACAAATTTTGGCATTCAGTTTTCTTTCTTCATCGGTAGGCTCTTTATCGGTGACAAAAAAACCTTGCGCTTTAATATGGTCTATTACCTTTTGTTGTTGCTTTTCCCAATCATTTCCTTTCACCAATCGCATATCCACAGAAGCAATGGCTTTGGTGGGAATGACGTTGGCAGAAAATTTTCCCACTCCTGCACTTTGAAGTCCATTGATATTTAAAGAAGGAAGTTGTAAGGCATCATTAAGTGCGCCCGCTCTTTCTGTGGCATTGATGCCTAATTCATTTTTAAGTTGCGCTTCTACACTAGGTACTTTTGCAAGTGCTTCTTTTTCTAATGAGGATAAGGGAACAACATCATCGTAAAAACCTTTGATGGACACTTCCCCTTTTTCATTTTTCATACTAGCAAGTAACCTAGCCAATTCCATCGCTGGATTCAATACCCAATTTCCATAATGTCCAGAATGCAATGGTCGCTTGGGACCAAAAACAGTTAGTTCCAAATGTGTATCTCCTCTTACACCCATCACCAATTGTTTTTTTCCAGATTGATGTACAGGTCCATCACAAATCACCCACATATTAGCAGCTAATTTATTTTTGTGCAGTTGCAATAACTGCTCCAAATTAGGCGAACCTGCTTCTTCTTCTCCTTCAAAGAAAAATTTAATATTAACGGTAGGTTGTAAACCTAAAGATTTTAATTGTGCATAGGCATTGATGATGGCCATCACACCTGCTTTGTCATCAGAAGCACCTCTTGCATAAATTCTTGCATTTAGATCATAATTATTTCCTTTGCTTAACCATGGTAATGCAATAGCGCCCTTTTCATACATACCATTGTAAAGGCTTGGTCTAAAGGGATGCAATCCTGGATACCATTTAGTAGAATCAACAGGTTGACCATCGTAATGCGCATAAAATATTATGGTTTCAGTTGCTCCAGGAACTTTGACCTCTCCAAATACCACAGGAGGAACTGAAGTGTTGGGAAGGGTTAATAAACTGACGTCTTCAATCCCTTTTGATTTCATATAAGTAAGCAACCATTGTGCATTGTCTTGTATGCCTTGAGGATTAGCCGCCACATTAGGAATTGCCAAAAATGTTTTAAAATCGTCAATCAAATTCCATTGCTGATCATTTACTGATTGCTTAATGGATGTTTGCGTGCTTTGTGCTTGAGTTAAAAAACTGCCTAAAACACAACCTAGTAAAATGGGTACTATTTTTTTCATAATGATGGCTATTTAAAAAGCCTCCCTATTTTGTAGGAAGGCTTTAAGTAGGTTTGAAATATCTATACTAAATCAAATCGATCTAAGTTCATGACTTTAGTCCAAGCTGCAACAAAATCATTTACAAATTTTCCTTTGGCATCTTCGCAAGCATAAACTTCTGCAATGGCACGTAACTCAGAATTTGATCCAAAAATTAAATCTACTCTAGTTCCTGTCCATTTCACTTTGCCAGTGCTACGATCACTACCTTCAAAAGTATATTGATGTGCATCAGCTGCTTTCCAAGTAATGCTAAAATCTATTAAGTTTGCAAAAAAGTCATTGGTTAATACTCCTGGCTTATTCGTAAATACCCCATGCTTAGAACCATCAAAATTGGTATCTAAAACACGCAAACCTCCTAATAATACAGTCATTTCTGGAGCAGTCAGTGTTAACAATTGTGCTTTGTCAACAATCATATCTTCTGGAGAAATCAAAGTACGAGGTTTTATATAATTGCGAAATCCATCTGCTATAGGTTCTAAAACTGCAAAGGACTCCACATCCGTTTCATCTTGTGCAGCATCAGTTCTACCAGGGGTAAATAGAACTTTCACTTCCTGTCCACCCTCTTTAGCCGCTTTTTCAATGGCTGCAGCACCTCCTAAAACTATTAAATCAGCTAGTGAAACTTGCTTTTCTTTATTAGTAGTATTAAATTCTTTTTGTATCAATTCCAAAGCATCTAATACTTTAGAAAGTTGTGCTGGATTATTGGCAGCCCAGTATTTTTGTGGAGCTAAACGAATTCGTGCACCATTAGCACCACCACGTTTATCAGATCCACGGAAGGTAGAAGCAGATGACCATGCTGTAGAAACTAAAGCCGACACGGAAACACCAGAAGCTAAAATTTTTGTTTTCAATGCAGCAATATCTGTTACATCAATTAATTGATGGGTAACAGCAGGAATTGGATCTTGCCAAATTAACACTTCTGCAGGTACTTCTGTTCCTACATAACGAGAACGAGGTCCCATATCACGATGTGTTAATTTAAACCATGCTCTTGCAAATGCATCTGCAAATTGGTCTGGGTTTTCATAAAATCTTTTAGAGATGGGTCCGTAGGCTGGATCTACTCTTAAAGCAATATCAGTAGTTAACATAGTAGGTGCATGTTTCAAGGATGGGTCATGTGCATCAGGAACTGTTCCTGCTCCTGCACCAGCTTTAGGTTTCCATTGATGGGCACCAGCTGGACTTTTTGTTAACTCCCATTCAAATCCTAATAAGTTTTCAAAATAATTATTACTCCATTTGGTAGGTGTGGTAGTCCATGCACCCTCTAATCCACTAGTAATGGTATTAATTCCATTTCCGGTATTCAAAGTATTTTTCCATCCTAAACCTTGCTCTTCAATTCCAGCTCCTGCAGGTTCTTTTCCTACATATTTTCCTGGATCTGCGGCACCATGTGTTTTACCAAAAGTATGTCCACCAGCAATTAAGGCTACTGTTTCTTCATCATTCATGGCCATACGCGCAAATGTTTCACGTATGTCTCTTGCAGATGCAATAGGATCGGGATTTCCATTAGGTCCTTCTGGATTAACATAAATCAATCCCATTTGTACAGCAGCTAATGGATTTTCTAAATTACGATCTCCACTGTATCTCTTATCTCCCAACCACTCTCTTTCTGCACCCCAATAGACATCTTCTTGTGGTTCCCAAACATCTTCACGCCCACCAGCAAAACCAAATGTTTTAAAACCCATAGATTCTAAAGCACAGTTACCAGCCAATATCATTAAATCGGCCCAAGATAATTTTTGACCATATTTCTTTTTAATTGGCCATAATAATAAACGAGCCTTGTCTAAATTAGTATTGTCTGGCCAGCTATTTAATGGAGCAAAACGTTGCATCCCTGCACCACCACCACCTCGACCATCCGTATTACGATAAGTACCAGCACTATGCCATGCCATTCGAATAATAAATGGCCCATAATGTCCATAATCGGCAGGCCACCAATCTTGCGAAGTGGTCAATGTTTCAATAATATCTTTTTTTACTACTTTTAAATCCAAAGATTTAAAAGCTTCTACATAATTGAAAGACGAATCCATTGGATTGGATAAAGTAGAATGTTGACGAAGTATATTTAATCTTAATTGATTAGGCCACCAATCAGTATTGCGTGTTCCTGCACTAGTAATTTTTGAAGCGGTAGAAGCCCCTGTAAATGGACATTTTGCAGCCCCATCTGTATTGTTTTCCATGGTATTAAATTAATTAATTATTGAGTGTTAAAATTACAACAATTACGTATTTAATAATTACAAAAAACGGAAAAAATTACCCTATTTGTTGATCAAATTGTACACAATTAATCATTCCCTGAAACAATCTTATTGGTACTTCTGTATAAGTAGTTCTCATAGATATGTCGTCTTGCAAAACGATCTGGGGTATCTGAATTAACCAACTTGACATAAATGGCCTTAGGTACACCATAATATTCATATTCATTACCATCTGAAAAAACAACTCTTAAAATTTCAGATTTAAATTCAAAATCATCAATACTAGCCTCCGTAGTTGTAGTGGTGTATTCGTTAATAGTAGCTTCCCTGGTTTCCGAATGCACACTTACTAGAAAGTGATAGGATGCAATTAGTTTAGCAGATTTTTCTTCAGCCATTTTTTTAGCATCATCACTCTCTTGAAATTTATCAGGATGCCATTCCATCATGATCTTCCGATATACTTTTTTCAAGTCGCTTAATGTGGCTTTTTCGTCCACTCCTAAAATGGCTCTATGTCTTTCTATTCGCTTCATATCTTATTTATGATGCGCGAAGGTACTACAATCTAATTTAATGAAGAAGCCCTCTCAGGATTAACTGAAAGGGCTTAACATTATGATCCTAGTTTGCAAAACCAATTAAGGTGCAGCAAAATTTATTTTACTTCTTCAAACTGAGCATCTTCAACAGTATCGTTGCTGGCTCCACCATTAGGTTGTCCGCCTGCTTGATCACCCCCTTGTGCTTCTGGGCCAGCAGCACCAGCAGCTTGTGCTTTGTAAATTTCTTCACTTGCAGCTGTCCAAGCAGTATTCATAGCTTCTAAAGCAGTATCCACTTTGGCAATATCTTGAGATTGATGTGCTTCTTTTAAATTAGCCAATGCTGTTTCAATAGGTGCTTTTTTATCAGCAGAAATTTTATCACCAAATTCTTTCAATTGTTTTTCTGTTTGGAAAATCAAACTGTCGGCTTGGTTTAATTTCTCTACTCTATCTTTCTCTATTTTATCGCTTGCTTCGTTGGCTTTTGCTTCGGCTTTCATTTTTTCAATTTCTTCCTTAGTTAAACCACTACCTGCTTCAATTCTAATTTTTTGTTCTTTGCCAGTACCTTTGTCTTTTGCGCTTACATTTAAAATACCATTGGCATCAATATCAAAAGTTACTTCAATTTGAGGAACGCCTCTTGGTGCTGGTGGAATACCATCCAAGTTAAACATACCTAAACTTTTATTTTGATTGGCCATCGGACGCTCTCCTTGCAATACATGAATTTGCACACCAGGTTGACTGTCACTAGCAGTAGAATACACTTCCATTTTCTTAGTAGGAATAGTAGTATTAGAAGAAATCATCGTTGTCATTACACCGCCCATAGTTTCAATACCTAAGTTTAATGGAGTTACATCTAACAACAATACATCTTTAATATCTCCAGTTAAAACCCCACCTTGAATACCTGCACCAATGGCAACTACTTCATCTGGATT
>CANHOY010000113.1 GCA_947462495.1 Bacteroidota bacterium | reverse complement strand
GTTTTTGTAAATGTGGGATATAGTCAAAAGGCAAGCAGTAACAAAAAACCATTGATTGTTTTTGTAACAGGCGATCATGAATATGGAGGAGAATCCACCCTACCTATCATTGCAGCTGACTTAGAAAAAAATTATGGATTTAGAGCCATTGTATTAAAAGCTTCACCTGATCAAAATTCAGAAGAAAATATTCCAGGCTTAGAAGCATTAAAGGAGGCTGATTTGGCTGTTTTTTTTCTACGTTGGCGCAGACTTCCAGCAGATCAGATTCAATATATTGAAGCGTATTTAAAATCTGGCAAACCCATGGTGGGCTTTCGCACTACGACTCATGCTTTTAATTATCCTAAAGGACATCCTTTAGAAAAATGGAATGCATTTGGTGAGTTTGCATTTAATGCGCCTCCGGGTTGGGGAGGTGTTGCGAAGCATACTCATTATGGACACGAATCTTCTACCGATGTTAGTATAATTAGCACAGAAGCAAAAAATCCAATTTTAACAGGCGTGGAAAATAATTTTCATGCAAGATCTTGGTTGTATCAGGTATTGCCAAGCTATCCAATGAAAGGATCCGTCGCTTTATTGATGGGTCACCCAATTAATCCATCACCCACTTCTGCTTATGATAATCCAGTAGTGTGGACCGGCGTTAATAGCTTTGGTGCAAAAATTTTCTTTACCACATTGGGACACCCAGATGATTTTAATCAAGAGGCATTTCAACATGTAGTCATTAATGGAATTCACTGGGCGGCAGGAAAAGAAATTCCCAAAAAATGGGCGGGGAAACTAAATATAAATATTCCTTATCGTGGTATTGTTGCTTCAACCATAAAATAAAAAAGTACATGAATAAAATTGGTTTTAATACGCTGGTATGGTCGGCGGTGGTTTCAGATGATTTATTTCCCATTATTGATGAATTAAAAAAAATTGGATATGATGGGGTCGAGTGTTTTATTGGTGCCCCCGATGCTAAAGCCTATCAACGCTTTGGCGCCCATGCAACCAATATTGGATTAGAAACTACAGCTGTTTTTGTGGTAGATAAAGAACAAAATCCAGTGGACCCCTCTTCGCAAGTACGCCAACGGGCGCTAGACAGAATTAAGTGGGGAATTGATCGTGCGCATGATATGCATTCTACTATTTTATGCGGACCCTTTCATTCAGCCCATGGAATTTTTACAAAAAAACCACCACAAGAAACAGAGTATGCACATTGTGCTGAATTACTTCATGCGGCTGGTGAACATGCAGCAGAAGCGGGAATTACATTAACCTTGGAAGCACTCAATCGTTTTGAATGTTATTTATGTAATACCATGGACCAATTAAAAAAATTAGTCACCATGGCGAATCATCCAAATGTGAAAGCCATGTATGACACCCATCATTCCAACATTGAAGAGAAAAAAAATGGCCAAGCATTAAAAAATATAGCTCCCATTTTAGGACATGTACATATTAGCGAAAACGATCGAGGCACTCCTGGTGATGGTCATGTACAATGGAGTGAAACTTTTTCTACGCTTAAAGAAATTAATTATAAGGGATGGCTAACCATAGAAGCTTTTTCGCGCAATGATCCTGATTTTGCAAATAGTATTAATGTGTGGAGAGAATATTCCTTACCCTGGGAAATAGCCACCAATGGGTTGGCCTTTATTAAAAAACAATTAAATGAAACCATATGAAAAACAATTATCCAAAATTACACAACGCAACATGGCCGGGTATTGTAGGCAAGGGCCCAGATTCAGAAACTCCAATAGGGCTTGATACCTTATTAGAACTTACTGTTAACGCCGAAGTGGATGGCGTAAAATTTGATGGGATTGACATTGGTCTTTTTGAGCCTCATTTTAATATTGATGAATCAGATGATGGCATTAAAAAATTAGCCGAAAAAGTAACCAAATTAAATTTAAATATTGGAAGCTTGGTGGCACCTATTTGGGGAGGACCTGCGATGGGATCCAAAGAAGATCGTGCGGTATTTGTGGACATGGTTAAAAGAGCATGTCGCTTTGGACAAAAACTAAAAGAGTATGGAGTGCGTCCTAGTGGAATTATTAGAATTGATTCGGCGAGTAAGCCAGAGGCTTGGAGTGCAGATCCTATCAACAATACTAAATTAATTGCTGAAACATTTAGAGAAGCTTGTGATGTAGCAGCTGACTATGGTGAAAAATTAGCTGCTGAAGGAGAAATTTGTTGGGGGGGAATGCATAGCTGGTCTGCCATGATAGATACCCTAGAGGCAGTGAACCGTCCAAATATTGGTTTTCAAGCAGATATGGCCCATACGCTTTTATATTTATTAGGATACAATAGTCCTAAGGATCGCATCTTACCAGAAAATTTTGATTGGAGCGATCAAGCAACCTTAGATGCGGGATTAAAAAAATTAACGCAAGCATTACGTCCTTGGACACTTGATTTTCATGTGGCACAAAATGATGGAACAGTACATGGCACAGGAGCGCATGATAAAACAGGACGTCATTGTCAAGCATTGGATCCCAATGGTAAATTAGACATTGCTAAGCATGCTGGCTTTTGGTTACGCAATGAGGATGGAGCGTTAACAAAAGCATTTAAACATATTTGTTGGGATGGTTGTATGTTTCCTAATGAAGTGATGACTAAGCAACAAACATGGAATGATATTTTAGCTTCTATGATCAAAGTACGTGATCAACATGGTTGGTATGAAGCGGAATAAAAAAATATAAACTCAATATTTAATTTGTAAAAATATGTCAACAAAAAAAATACTTAACATTGGATTAATAGGCGGTGGTTTTATGGGTCGTACCCATTCTAATGGTTATCGCCGTGTTCCTAATTTTTTTCCTGAACTCGCTTACACCCCTGTATTAAAAGCAGTTTGTTTTCGGAATGAAACAAAAGCAAAAGCTTTTGCGGAACAATGGGGCTATGAAAGTTTTGAAACGGATTGGAGAAAATTAATAGCACGCGCTGATATTGATGCAGTAGATATTTGTACACCCAATGATACGCATGCTGAAATTGCTATTGCAGCCGCAGCCGCAGGAAAAATGATTCTTTGTGAAAAACCATTAGCAAGAGATTTAGCAGAATCACAGGGTATGGTAGATGCTATCGAAAAAGCGGGCGTAAAAAATACCGTATGGTATAATTATCGTCGATTGCCAGCAGTAACATTGGCAAAAGAAATTATTGATTCAGGGAAATTGGGAAAAATATTTCATTACCGGGCTAATTTTTTACAAGACTGGACCATCAATGAAAATTTACCACAAGGAGGAGAAGGGCTTTGGCGCATGGATGCAGCAGTAGCTGGTTCAGGTGTACTGGGAGATTTACTATCTCATTGTATTGATACAGCGATGTGGTTAAACGGCGGTATCAAAGACGTTTCAGCGATGACAGAAACTTTTGTTAAAGAGCGTATGCATCAATTAACAGGAAAAGTGGAAGCCGTAAAAATTGATGACGCTTGTTCTTTTTTATGTCATTTTAATAATGGTTCATTGGGTTTGTTTGAATCTACTAGATATGCACGAGGTCACAAAGCTTTATACACTTTTGAAATTAATGGTGCCAATGCTTCTATTCGCTGGGACTTACATGACTTAAATAAATTAGAGTTTTATGATAATTCAGATGAGTCAAAATTAAAAGGATGGAGAACTATACACATTACCGATGGCGATCATCCTTATATGGATAAGTGGTGGGTACCTGGATTGAGTATTGGCTATGAACATTCTTTTGTACATCAAGTGGCAGATTTTTTAAAGAGCATTGAAACTGGAGCGCCATGTTCTCCTACTTTTAAAGAAGCATTAGATACACAAAAAGTTTGTCAAGCAGTGGCCGAATCAGCTGCTACACGCAGTTGGAAAGATTGCGGGGTGTTATAAATAAATATTTTGTAGATAAAAATTAATTAAAAATTGTATGAACCAAAAATTGTATTTCCGTTTTGCTATTGCCTTAATGATGGTAAGCATTGCTTTGACAGTACAGGCACAAAAAACCGGCGACTTTGTTAAAATATTTGATGGCAAGTCAATGAAGGGATGGGATGCGGATACCACTTTTTGGAAAGTGAAGGACAATAGTTTTGTAGGAGAGGTAACAGCGAAAACGCCTATTAAAACAAATACTTTTTTAATTTGGAGAGGTGGCCTTCCTGCTAATTTTGAATTTAAAGCAAAGTATAAAATTAGTCCTGAAGGAAATAGTGGTGTAAATTATAGGAGTGAAGAATTGCTCGATATAAAATATGCCTTAAAAGGATATCAAGCAGATATAGATGGTGGTAATGTGTATACTGGACAAAATTATGAAGAACGTGGTCGAGGATTTTTAGCCAAGCGTGGCGAAATTGCATTATTAAAAACAGATAAGGAACCTACTATTACAGGTTCCGTGGGCAATTCAGATGCCTTAAAAACAAAAATCAAAGCGGGTGATTGGAATGAAATACATATCATAGTGAATAATAATCGCATGAAACATTATATCAATGGTGTATTAATGAGCGATGTGACCGATGAGGATCTTGTTAAGCGCAAAATGAAAGGTCTATTAGGTTTACAAGTACATGTAATGCCCACCATGAAAGTGGAATACCGCGACCTCTATATAAAGCTGCTTTAAGCACCACAAAAGCTTACTTCTAAGCCTCCTTTTAATAAAAAAGGGGGAATTACTAAACTATTTTGAAAAAAAGGGATAGTTCTAAGTAATTGAAAATCAATGTTATAATAGAATATTTATAAAAAACTAATCTAATTAGTAAAAAAATACTAAATATTTTAGTTTATTAACAATTTATCCCTATCTTCACATAAATATTAAAGAAAACATAAAACGACTAACCATGAGTAACCCCAACGTAGAAAAACTAAAAGCATTAAAATTAACCATTGACAAAATTGACAAAGATTATGGCAAAGGAAGTGTGATGATGATGAATGAAAGAAGTCAAGAACCTCAAGAAGTAATATCAACAGGATCCATTGGATTAGATACCGCTCTTGGAATTGGCGGGTTACCTAAAGGAAGAATTGTAGAAATATATGGACCAGAGTCTTCTGGTAAAACAACGGTAGCCATTCATGTTATTGCAGAAGCTCAAAAAAAAGGTGGTATGTGTGCTATCATAGATGCAGAACATGCATTTGATAGTGCCTATGCAAAAAAATTAGGAGTGGATGTAGATAATTTATTAGTATCCCAACCAGATTATGGCGAACAAGCATTAGAAATTGCGGATAGATTAATATTATCTGGGGCAATAGATGTATTGGTGATAGATTCAGTGGCAGCATTGGTTCCAAAGAGCGAGCTAGAAGGTGAAATGGGTGATAGTAAAATGGGATTACATGCAAGATTAATGAGTCAAGCATTAAGAAAATTAACTGCTACTATTAATAAAACAAATACCATTTGTATTTTCATTAATCAACTAAGAGAAAAAATTGGAATCGTATTTGGTAATCCAGAAACGACTACAGGAGGAAATGCCTTAAAGTTTTATGCTTCCGTAAGATTAGATATTAGAAGAATGGCACAAATTAAAGATGGTGATGAAGCAATAGGAAATAGAGTTAAAGTAAAAGTGGTAAAAAATAAGGTAGCTCCACCTTTTAGAGCAGCAGAGTTTGAAATTATTTTTGGAGAAGGCATTAGTAAAATTGGAGAAATAATTGATATGGGCGTGGAATTAGAGATT
>CANHOY010000112.1 GCA_947462495.1 Bacteroidota bacterium | reverse complement strand
TGCATCTCTACATTCTTGTTTCTTTTCTTCACTTAGTGCAGGATTAGAAGAAGAGTAAGGTAAACTCATACCCAATGCTTCAATGGCTGATGCCATGGTATTCGCTGTATACATACCACCACATGCACCTGCACCCGGACAAGCATGTTCTATAATTCCTTTAAAATCGGCGTCTGATAATTGTCCAGCAATTTTTTGTCCCAATGCTTCAAATGCAGAAACAATATTTAAATCCTGTCCATTGTAATGACCCGGTGCAATGGTTCCTCCATACAACATAATCGATGGTCTATTTAATCTGCCCATGGCTATTAATGAACCTGGCATATTTTTATCACAACCTGGAACCGTTATAAGTGCATCATAATACTGTGCGCCACAAACGGTTTCAATACTATCTGCAATCACATCCCGACTCACTAAGGAATAACGCATCCCGGGTGTTCCATTGCTCATACCATCACTTACGCCAATCGTATGAAAAGTCAATCCCACTAAATCATTCTCCCAAATACTTTTCTTTACTTGATCGGCTAAAGTATTCAAATGCATATTACATGGATTGCCATCATAGCCCATACTTGCAATACCCACTTGCGCTTTTTGTAAATCGGCATCAGTTAATCCAATACCATAAAACATAGCTTGCGCCGCTGGTTGTGTTGGATCTAAGGTGATCGTTTTTGAATATTTATTTAGTTCCATCTTTTTTATTTTAGTCTTTTATCTTTTGCCCTTTCTTTTATTCTTTTTTATTCCTATTCTTTTTACTTGCTCTTCTTTTTCTTTCTGTTCTTTTTAACTTTCTGTTATTCAAACAGTCGGTAAAATTACACCCCTTTTATCGCCTAACCTTAAGACGAATGTTTGTTAGATGATGGTAGACTTATGCAATCTTTCATGATGCACATGCCCTTCACCCGTTATTTGCTTCTCGATATACTCACAAATCAAATCCCCAATGGCTGTTGTGGTATAACTATTCATTGGATCGATGTCTTTGGTCACAAAGCCACTGTTTAAACACCAAGTGGCCGCATCTCTTACCAAATTGGCTTCTTTACTTAATCCAAAATGGTCCAATAACATAGCAGAGGATAAAATAGATCCCAATGGATTAGCAATATCTTTTCCTTTTGCTTGCGGATACGATCCATGAATAGGTTCAAACAATGCCACTGTATTCCCTACAGAGGCAGAAGGCAATAAACCCAATGAACCTGCTAATACCGATGCTTCGTCACTAATAATGTCTCCAAATAAATTTTCTGTCAAGACCACATCAAACTGCGCAGGATTTAAAATGATTTGCATGGCTGCGTTATCAACAAATAAATAATCAACTGCTACATCATTATATTCTTTAGCAATAGCTTGTACTACTTTTCTCCATAAGCGGGAAGTTTCTAATACATTGGCCTTGTCTACTAAAGTTAATTTTTTTCTTCTTTTTTGTGCATGCTTAAAAGCCAAGTGCGCAATACGTTCAATTTCTATTACTGAATAAGAACAATCATCTTTGGCCACAGTGCCATCTTCACTTAAACTTTTAGCACCAAAATAAATACCTCCTGTTAATTCTCTATAAATTACAAAATCTACATTCTCTAAATACTTTGGCTTCAATGGTGTTAAATGTTGCAATGCAGCATAAGTAGTCACAGGTCTGATATTCGCAAACAATTGTAATTCTTTTCTCAATTTTAATAAGCCTTGCTCTGGTCGCACTTTAGCAGTAGGATCATTATCATATTTTGGATCTCCAATGGCACCAAATAAAATGGCATCACTGGCCAAACATATTTTAATGGTTTCATCAGGTAATGGATTACCCGTTGCATCAATAGCACAAGCACCCATCATCGCCTGCTCGTAACTAAACTCATGATTAAAATGTTTAGCTATTGTATTTAAAACTTTCATGGATTGCTCCGTCACTTCTGGTCCTATGCCATCTCCTAATATCACCGCTATTTTCTTTTTCATATCCTTTCTAATTAATTCATTTCTATTTTATGATTGATTTTCTTTTTCGTAGGCTTCTATTTCTGTTTTCATGCTTAATAAATAATCGATGTCGTCATATCCATTTAACAAACATGTTTTTTTATACGAATTGATATCAAATTTTTCGGTTGCCCCTGTTGCATCAATAGTGATGGTTTGTTTTTCTAAATCCACCGTTAAAGTATCGTTGGCACCAACTGCAAATATTTGTTGTAAGAAAGCATCGGTAACTGTAACAGGCAATACCCCATTGTTTAAAGCATTGTTCTTGAAGATGTCTGCGAAGAAGCTAGATACCACTACTTTAAAACCATAGTCTTGAATACTCCATGCAGCATGCTCACGAGAAGATCCACATCCGAAATTTTTTGCTGCAACCAGTATTTCGCCGGCATATTGTTTTTGATTCAACACAAAATCGGCCTTAGGTTGCGCTTCGTTGTCATTTTCATATCTCCAATCTCTGAATAAATTTTTTCCAAAACCATCTTTAGTAGTGGCTTTTAAAAAACGCGCAGGTATAATTTGATCCGTATCTACGTTTTCGATACGTAATGGAATAAACCTACTTTTTATTTTTTGTAATGATTGCATACGATTCTTATTTTCTCTTCTTCAATTTATTTTAGCTTCTTTTAAATACTCTTTCGATTAATTTAAAATTTCTCTGATGTCTGTAATTTTTCCTGTTAATAAAGCAGCAGCAGCGGTTAGTGGACTAGCCAATAAAGTTCTAGCCCCTGCGCCTTGACGTCCTTCAAAATTTCTGTTGCTGGTACTGATACAATATTCTCCTGCAGGAATTTTATCCTCATTCATTCCTAAGCAAGCACTACATCCCGCTTGTCTTATTTCTACTCCGGCTGCAGCAAATATTTTATCTAAGCCCTCTGCTTTTATTTGTTTGGCTACCTCTTGTGATCCTGGTACAATTAATGTTTTAATACCTGGATGTTTTTGTTTTCCTTTTATAATGGAAGCCACTAATCTAAAATCTTCAATTCTTGAATTGGTACATGAACCTATAAATACATTTTGTACGGGCATGCCAACTAAAGTTTGTCCAGCTGTTAAGCCCATGTATTTTAAAGCCTTTTCATAATTTTGTTTTTCAGTAACATCCCCAAAACTTTCAATAGTTGGAAGTTTCCCTTGAATAGATAAGCCCATGCCAGGATTGGTACCGTAAGTGATCATCGGATCAATATCTTCTGCTACGATATTTATTTCCATATCAAATTTGGCATCTGCATCCGTATACAACTGCTTCCAAGCTGCTAATTTTTCTTCCCATGCTGCACCCTTTGGTGCAAACATTCTTCCTTGCATATAATCGTAAGTAGTTTGGTCGGGCGCTATCATGCCGCCTCTCGCACCCATTTCAATACTCATATTACATATAGTCATACGCGCTTCCATACTTAAGGCACGTATAGCTGAACCTGCGTATTCTACAAAATATCCAGTAGCACCACTTGCGGAAATTTGTGCAATGATATATAAGATAATGTCTTTGGATACCACTCCATTTTTTAATGCGCCATCAATATTGATGCGCATAACTTTTGGTTTGCTTTGCATGATACATTGCGCCGCAAATACCATTTCTACTTCACTTGTTCCAATTCCAAATGCAATGGCTCCAAATGCGCCATGTGTAGAAGTATGACTGTCGCCACATACGATGGTCATACCTGGTTGCGTAATTCCTAACTCTGGTCCTATAACATGAACAATACCTTGATATTGATGTCCTAAGCCATACAATTCAACACCATGCTTTTTACAATTTTCAATTAAAGTATCTACTTGAAATTTTGACAAAGCATCTTTGATGGGTAATTCTTGATGCAGCGTTGGGACATTGTGATCGGCAGTGGCTACAATTTGTGCAGGTCTAAATAATGGTACCCCTCTTTTTTCAATACCACTAAAAGCTTGTGGACTGGTTACTTCATGTATTAAATGTTTGTCAATGTATACCACCGAAGGACCATCTTCAATGATCTTTACTACATGCTTATCCCAAATTTTATCAAATATTGTTTTTCCCATTTCAACTATTAATTTTTTCTTATTTTATTTTTTATAGTCTGCTGCCATTTTTTGTAAATCTGCTTCCTTTACTTCTTTCTTTTGATCGGCTACTTGTACAAAAATTGGATATAAAATATCAATGTCGTTTCTGGTATATTGAAATCCTAATTTTTCAAAGCGATGCGCCAAAGCACTGCGGCCGCTTCTGGCCGTTAAAACAATCTTACTATCTTCGGCACCTACTTCTGCAGGATTGATAATTTCATAAGTTTGTGCTTCTTTTAAAAATCCATCCTGATGAATTCCTGATGAATGAGAAAAGGCATTGGCCCCGACAATGGCTTTATTAGGTTGTACCATCATTCTCATCATTTCAGAAACTTCATGACTGATTGGATTTAATAATTTAGCATTGATATTGGTGTAATAACCTAAATCTTTATGTTGATTCAATACCATTACTACTTCTTCTAAGGCGGTATTACCTGCACGCTCGCCCAATCCATTGATAGTACATTCTATTTGTCTTGCTCCACCCATGACACCTGCGATGGAATTGGCGGTAGCCAATCCTAAATCATTATGACAATGACAGGATAAAATTGCTTTTTCAATACCTGCCACATGATTGACTAAGTATTCCATTTTTGCTTGATATTGATAAGGCAAACAATAACCTGTGGTATCAGGAATATTTAAAGTTGTAGCTCCTGCTTTTACGACCGCTTCGATCACTCTTGCTAAAAATTCATTCTCTGTTCTTCCTGCATCTTCTGCATAAAATTCCACATCGTCTGTAAAATTGCGCGCCAATTTTACGGCAGCAGTAGCTCGTTCAATTATTTCTTCACGAGTGCTATTGAACTTGTATTTGATATGTAAATCGGAAGTACCTATTCCTGTATGTATTCTAAAACGCTTGGCAGGTTTTAAAGCTGCTGCCGCCACTTCAATATCATTTTGCACCGCTCGAGACAATCCACAAACCACTGTATTTTTTAAAGTTTTTGCAATTTGATGAACCGATTCAAAATCACCGGGACTTGAAACTGGAAATCCGGCTTCTAAAATATCCACCCCTAATTCTTCTAAACGTACCGCCAATTCCAATTTTTCTTTGGTATTTAGTTTGCACCCAGGCACTTGTTCTCCATCTCTTAAAGTGGTATCAAAAATGAACACTTTTTGGTTCTTCGTCTGACTCATCGTTAATGCATTTATTTTATTACAGTTTTAATGCCTTTTTCATCGTTGTAGGAAGCAACAAATCGTTAGCATCTTATTGATTTTGAACCTTTTACAGATAAAAAACGGGCTTAGGGCCCGTTTATTGCTCAAATTTACCCACAATTCACAAGTAATTCACATTATTATTATAGTTATTTTACATTGTGTAATGAGGGTAGATTTAGATTAAATGATTGATTATCAATAACTTGAATATAAATTAGCTACGATGCCCAACCTAAGTACGGAGGCAATATTTATTTTGGTCAAATCCCTGGAAAGGGCCGAGAAACGCAACTTTAAATTGTATGTGAAGCGTAACTCTGCGTCTGCCGATTTAAAAATTATTCATCTTTTTGACGCCTTGGACAAAATGAAGGAATACGATGAAGAGGAATTATTGCGCAAAAACGAGTCCATTCAAAAGCAACAACTCTCCAATTTAAAGGCACATTTATACGATCAAATTTTAGCTAGCTTAAGAATTGTGAAACAAAATGAAAATATAGATTTACAAATTCACGAACAATTAGACCACGCCAAAATTTTATACAATAAAGGTTTGTACCTACAAAG
>CANHOY010000111.1 GCA_947462495.1 Bacteroidota bacterium | reverse complement strand
CTTCTGAAACCAGGTCATCCAAATCGCTTAACACATGCGAGGTGACTAATATTAATTTCCCTTTTTCTTTTTCTGCAATAATTTTTTCTTTAAATATTTCTGAAGCAATAGGATCTAAGCCAGCCGTTGGTTCATCTAAAATTAATACTGCTGGGTTAAATAAAAAGGCCAAGGCTGCGCTTACCTTTTGTGTGGTACCTCCAGACAAAGTGCCCATTCGTTTATTCATCAAAACATTTAGTTTAAAACTAGCAATTAAGTCTTCATCTAATGTATGCGCACCGCCTCTTATATCTTTCATCATACCCAACACTTGCCCTATCGTCATATTTTCGGGGTACTTTCCTATCTGAGGCATATAACCAATAGCTGCTCTATATTCCCAGTTTTTGCTTATATTTTTATTATTAAACGTAATAAAACCGCTATCAGGAATGGCCATGCCTAAAATACATTTGATCAGGGTTGTTTTACCACTGCCATTGGGACCAATTAATATAACACATTCTCCTTTATTGCATTTAACAGAGACATTGTCCAATGCTTTAAGTTTTCCGTATTGTTTGGTTACATTATTTGCAATAATCATAGTAGTAATATTAAAATGCCTTATGCATTAAAGGGGTATTGTCTTTTAAATTTTCAGGGGTTAAACTCGGAATTAATTTTTCAGTTTTATCTAATAAAGAAGTTATAAAGCTTCTAAACAACATCATAGCAGGTGGATTTTTTTCTACAATCATCGAATACATACTCACCGGTCTATAGGGAATATCCCCTACCTTGTCTCTATTTATGTCGTAGCCTTCATATTTATCCCAATAATTGCGATTAAAACTGTTTAAAACCAAGCTTCCATTGGTTCCTACATCAAAAGTGTTTCCAACAAAATTATTCTCCTCCACAACGATGTCCATACAACTTGCTTGTATTTTCATAGCCCAGCCATTATTTTTAAACTCATTGTGATTCATTTTTACTCTAGAAGCGCCTTCTAAATATATACCACTTGTATTTTTCTCAAAATAATTTCCAATGATACGGCTGTCTGAAATTTCTTTAAGCAAAAGTCCATAAGCCGCATCACCCCAATTTTCTTTAAAAGTATTGTTGAGCATTTTTACTTTATTCGAATACATTACTGCCACCCCTGCTCCATTGCCTAAAAAAGAATTAGTTACATAAGTATCATTGTTAGAAAACATAAAATGTAAACCATATCTAATATTATTAAAGGATAGATTTTGCTTAATTAAAGAATTGGTTACAAATTCAAAATAAATACCATCTCTATGTCCAGTTACCTTATTGCCCACAATATTCAAGCTATCCGATTTCCAACAATGTATTCCGTTACCACTTTCTTGTTCATTATTATTATAGGCAGTTAATTGATTATTGGCTATCATGCATTTTTTTGCATATTGCAGATAAATACCAAAGTAGGTATCCTCAAGGATATTATTTTTTATCTCCACCTCTCTACTATCGTATACTTTTATGCCAGCATAATCATCAATATTGGATACGCCAGAGTGTATAATTTTGAAGCCATCCACCACCACATTGTTCGATTTGATGGATAATACTTCGAACCTATTTTGTCCATCTAAAACTGGATAATTTAACCCTTTTAAAGTAAGCTGTTTAGCGATAATTAAATTTCCTTCCCTATACGTTCCTGGCGTAACTAATATCGTATCGCCATTTTGGGCAAGGGCAATTGCCTGTTTAATGGTTTGTATCTTTTTACTAGGTCCAACTAAAATAATATTTGCAAGTATCCCATTCCAATATAAAAGAGTCAAGAGTATAATTACCGTTTTTTTCATTGTGTCATTTCTTTCACAGTGACTAGGCTACCTGTATTCATTTTAATGTAATTAGTAGCACTATCTTTATTTGAAAAGGCTGCAAAAGTCCCATTCATAGGTCCATGAAGTTCCTTACTTTTTACAATAAATGCCTCATCTGCATTCAGTAGTAAGTGATTTCCTATATAATCAATAACGTAAATAGCATTAACGTTGGCTATAGTAATTTTATCACTATGTAAATAAGAAATAAGGCATTGTTCATCATCGAAAATATAGGATTTTCCCTTTATTGAAATTAATACAGCCCCATACCTATTATCCGTAACAGTCATTTTGCAAAAGACACAAGTATCTTTACCAATATTAATTTTTTCAGGAATGCTTGTGCATGCAATTGAAGAAAAAATTAAAAATAGAATACCCAATGCACTAGCCTTGTAGTTGTTCAATATACTGGTGACGCTTACTCTTTGTTTGAATGCTATCAAAGAAATAGTCAATAATAAAATACCTACTACAATAAATATCCAACCACCCACATCTGGCATTGAATAAGCACCAAAGTTTAATAGTTGTTTATATCCTATTAATGGCGGTTGATAAGACATGCCAGGAACTTTGATGGCTGCGTCAGGATTAAGCTCATGCCCATAATTATACTCCCATCTCCAAAAATCAGCCATGGCAATCATCCCAAATGAAATAAAAACAATCAATAGCGCATATAATAATTTTTTTCTGGCAATAATTGCTGCAGCTAAACAAAAGATGGAGAAAAAAACTATACAATAAGGTAATACAGTAAATTCTACAAAATCTTTCTCATGCAAAGTTTTCATCCCAATATAATGATTCAATCCATTAATAATATCCAAATTACCCCCAAGTTTGTTGGCATAAATAGATAGGCCTAATCCTTCTGGATATTGTGGTGCATTTAATTCAATAGTCCACATGGGCACATATAAAACGATGATTAATAAAATAGCGCAGAGAACTAAAATAACGCGACTAATTTTATTTAATTTATTAGCGTTCATTAAAATAATATTAAAATTCTAATAATGTACTAGAGGGTCTTATTTAGGGGAAGGCCCTCTAGTAGTATTTATTATTTCTTATTCTTTTCTTTTTCTTCTACTTTTTCTTCTCCATCTACTTTAGGCATATTCGTACCTAAGCTAAAAGTTAAAGGGACATTACTCCCGGCTGGAGAAACTCTAACATAACCTTGCATTTCCTGATGTAAAGCACTACAAAAATCGGTACAATAAATAGGTACCATCCCTACACGATCAGGTGTCCACTTTAAAGTTTGAGTTTCACCTGGCATTATTAATAATTCTGCATTAGCCGCCCCCTTAATTCCAAATCCATGGGGCACATCCCAATCTTGCTCTAAATTAGTTACATGGAAATAGACCTCATCTCCCAATTTAATGCCTTCAATATTGTCTGGTGAAAAGTGTGATCGAATAGCTGTCATATATATATGAACTGTTTTCCCTTCACGAACCACCTTAGTAGTTCCTTCCCCAATAGATGCATATTTATGCTTGTTCTCATCTAATTTGTAGAATTTAGTGCTATTATTTTTTATTAAATCTGCAGGTGCTATTTGAGCATAATGTGGCTCTCCAATCGTTGGAAAATCTAAAATGAGCTGCATTTTATCGCCACTGATATCATACAATTGAGCACTTTGAGAAAGCTCAGGACCAGTGGGTAAATATCTATCTTTTGTAATTTTATTATACGCTACTAAATATTTCCCATTAGGAGTTTTTGTATCACCGCCCGCAACTGTTAAATGACCTACCGAATAATAGGTTGGCACCCTGTCCAACACTTTTAAATCTTTAATATTCCATTTTACCACTTCAGAAGAAACAAAGAATGAGGTATAGGCATTCCCCTTATTATCAAATTCTGTATGTAATGGGCCTAATCCTGGCTTTTTAACTTCTCCATATAATACAGATTCATATTTTAATACTGGGATTCCTTCAAAATTGCCAATGAAATCTTTAGCTTGAATGGTTTTAAGCATTTTATTAAACCCAAAAACCGGAATAATAGCCGCTAACTTTCCACTTCCTACAATATATTCACCTGTAGGACTCACATCACAACCGTGTGGTGATTTAGGACATGGAATAAAATAACACAAATCTTTTAATTCTTTTGAATCAAGTACAATTACTTCTGTTTTAATTTCAGAAGTAGCTGTATGAGTGGATTCATTGTAGGTGTTATGCGCATAACGTACTGTTTGTTTTCTTCCTTTACCAGCTTTTAAATATTCTTCTGCTTTTTTCCAATTCACTGCCAATATAAAATCTTTATCCTTTTGGGATGAATTTACTTCTAATAAAGTATTTGCTTGTTCAGTATTATAGCAAGAAAAGAAAAACCAACCATGTGAAACGCCTTTCCCTGCTCTACTTAAATCAAAATTAAAACCAGGACATTGAATTTGAAAAGCCAATTCCATTTTACCATCTTCTTTTTTCACACTAATGAAACTTAGAGTTCCTTTAAAGTTCTTCTTATACGTATTAATGGGGACATCTCCATTTGCATCATCTGGAGGAACACTAAACCTAGTTCCAGCCACAACGTATTCTGTGTTTTCTGTTAAAAAAGGAGAGGAGTGATTGCCTGCACTATTGGGTAATTCAATAATTTCTGCAGTTCTAAAGGTTTTTAAATCAATACGCGCCACCCTAGGTGTATTATTCGCATTTCCAAAAACCCATTTCCCATCATAATCACCATTTGTTTTAGAAAGTTGCACATGATGTAAATCGTCCCAAGGAACAAAACCATGAGAAGTATTAAGCATCGGTTTTGTTTCTTCACTAAATCCATATCCTTTTTCTGGGTCCACCGAAAAAACTGGAATCACTCTTAATAACCTACCTGAAGGCAACCCATATGCGCTCATCTGGCCACTAAAGCCGCCAGAAACAAAATTATAAAATTCATCATATTTGCCTGGCGCCACATAAGCTTTTGCAGCCGCATCAGCACTGATAGTATTGCTTGCATTTTTAGGCTTACAAGAACCTAGTAAAAAAACAAAAGCAATTGAAATAAATAGCCAATGTTTAAAATTTAAATTTTTCATATTATGTATTTGAAGTTTAAAATATTTTTCTTTTTTGATTATTTTTTTAAATCATTTTTACGCATAAACTCATAAATATTTCGCGCATCATCATCGCTCACATTTTGATTGGGCATACGTACCAAACAAATTTCTAATTGCGCTTGCGCTTTAGGATCCTTATTGAGCATCGCCTCTGTATTGGTAACAAAATTCATGATCCATTCAGGTTTAAACCTTTGAGTTACCCCCTTCCAACCTGGACCCACTAATTTTTCATCAGTAAGTTTATGACAAGCACTACATTTAACTGCATAAACCTTGGTACCTGCTTGAACGAGTTTTTCATCAATGGCAGGAGCAATATTTACTTTTGTAAATTTCCCTTCCCCTCTTTGCGGATCATAAGATGCACTTGAATTAGCCTCGATGTTAATTGTATTGCTTGAAGGAGGGGCAGCTTCTTGTCCACCACAAGCATATAACATTATTAAGGTCATCATAATGGAGAGCGTTTTTTTCATACTGATCTATTTTAATGATTGAATATGCAAGATTAAAACAAGAGCATTCTAGTTTTTATGCGTAGCCTCATAATAAAAATTAAAAAAACATTAAATGAATTAGGCTTATCCATATCAATACTGACGCTCAATCAATTACAAGCCTTATACTATATATATGATCTTTATCATAAGCATAATGATAAGAGTCATACTTTAATTATGAACTAAAAAATAGTTTAGCCATCTATTCAAAATAGAAATATGATTATAGACATCAATACCTTATTAGCCTGGGGAGCGGTATATAAAAAAGTAGCTCGGGGTGAAGTTATATTTTCAGAAGGGGCAGAATGTAGCTACTACAATCAATTGGTATCCGGGACGGTTAAATGGGTGAATATAGATGAAGAAGGTAAAGAGTATATACAAACCATCATAGAAGCAG
>CANHOY010000110.1 GCA_947462495.1 Bacteroidota bacterium | reverse complement strand
GGTTCTAATTCCTGGAATTCCATTAATAGATTTTTCAAGTGGCTCGGTAATTTGGCTTTGAATTACTTCTGAATTGGCTCCAGTATAAGAAGTCCTTACATTCACTATAGGAGGATCGATAGCGGGATACTCCCTTAATGCTAAAAAAGAAAATCCTACCAACCCAAATATTACAATAGCAATATTCATTACGGTTGCAAGTACCGGACGTTTAAGAGAAAGTTCAGATATATTCATCTAATAATACTATTTAATTGAAGCTACTTTGCAATAGCAAGAATAGAATGCGTTTTACCTACTTTGATTTTATTACCGTCTCTTACAAACAACATACCGGCTACCACTATAGTGTCTCCAACGTTTACGCCCTTTGTAATTTCCACAGAAGTGGCTGTTCGATAACCAGTTTGAACTTCTACAAGTGCAGCGATACCATTTTTAACCAATACTATTTGTTTGTTTTTAGATTCCGGAATAAGCACATTAGCAGGTACCAAAATAGAAGGCTTTTGGATATTATCGCTTAAGTAAACTTTTACATAAGCACCTGGAAGCATTTTACCTTGCAATGTTGCACGGACTTTAATATTTCTAGTAGTGGCTATAATTTGAGGCTCAATGGCTGTAATGGTTGCAGTAAATTGCTGTTTAGACTCACTAATGCCTTCTAATTTAACTTTCTTTCCCACTTTTACATAGTTTCCATACATTTCAGGTAAGGTAAAGTCTATGTTTAAGTGATCAACTTTTTGCAAAGTAGCAATGGTAGTGGCTGTATTAATAAATGCGCCTAAACTAATTTGCCTCAAGCCAATTTGACCCGTAAAGGGCGCTTTAACAATGGTCTTATCAATTAAGGATTGAGTATAAGCTAAATCGGCTTTAGCACTTTTTACTTGTTGTAATGAAACATCATAATCACTTTGATTAATACCTTGCACTTTTAACAATTGTAAATTCCTTTTCTCATTAATATTCGCTAGCTCTAATTGAACTTTTATTTTCTCTAATTGCGCTTGCAAATCGGCATCGTTCAATTTAGCAAGTACGGTGCCTGCTTGTACTGTTTTTCCTTCTGGTATTTGTAAAAAAACAACACGGCCATTTGTTTCAGGGTGCAATTCCACAAAATCAGTGGCAGCTACAGACCCATTCACTTCTACTACTTTGTCCACTAGTTGGTTGGCCGCAATGGCAATATCCACAGTAACAGGAGCATTGGCATTGAACTTATCGAAAGCTTTTGGTTTGTTTTTACAGCCAAATGCCATAAAAGTGCAAGCCATAGCTAAAATTGATATTTTTCTCAAAACGCTAAATTTTAGGGCTTGAAGATAACCAAAATATAGTTTTTAATGAAATATTATAGATGAACGGCCAATGCCTTAAGGGTAACTTAATTTAGGCCTTTAAAGGCTTGGTATTTTTTTTCTATATAATAACCCAGCTCGAGGTCGTTCAATAAACCAAGCACTTCATAAGATGGCCTACAATAATTCATAAAACGATCCAATTCCTCCCCCTCTAAACGAGTTAATTTGATTACAAACCGCTTCGTAAATCGATATTGGACATATTTCTCTTGTTCCTGTTTTAAAAGCCTTGTTTGTAGAAATTGCAAATTTCGATTTCGTTTCACACGAAACATATTAATAATTTCAACTAAATCCAATCCAATGGTTAACCCACTTGGACCTAATAATTGTTGGTTGCCACCGCCCAATCGAATGCCAGGAGGTCGATAATTAAAAAATTGTGCATAGTCATTTCTGTTTTGAATAGAGTCTAGTCGATAGTAGCTATTTCTAACGCTTACTTCCGGTAAATCAAAACCGGTCACATGAATCATCACATTAAAATTACGAAGGTCTTCTACGGTATCCAATGGATATTTATGTGTGTTTTTACCAAATAAAGAAAACCAAATAGAATCTTTGGATTTGACGGTAAGGCTATACCTACCAAGCGAATCGGTAAATGCATGATTGTTATTGCTAAAAACAATGACCGATTCAATGGGTCGCCTTCCTGAAATATCAAAAACTACCCCACTCACTATTATATTTTGCGCCTTCGTCTTGGAAAACATAACAATTAAAAAAAATAAGATCAAGTTGCGCTTTATATTCATGTCGAGTGCAATATTAAGAAAGCTTATATTAAATTTAACTGGAACTTAAGACAATTAACAGGTTTTTACCTTTTAGGAATATCCTTAAAGTAATGTAGTTAAAAAACCTAAAGCTATAGTCATTACAACAATCCACTGTGATGCAATTTTATGCGTATAAATAAGGTAAGTACTTGCTACCAACACAAATAAATAACTCATCAAAGTAAAACTACTTAATAGGTTTATATCAATTAAGATATCTTTAATAAAATACAAAGTAGCACCCAGCATAATGCCTACCACAGCTGCATAAATGCCTTCCAAAGACCTATAAAATATAGCATACTTTTTTAGATTTTGCCATATTGGAAAAAAAAATAACACCATAAAAAAACTGGGTAAAAAAATACCTAAACTTCCTAGGAAAGCACCTGTAAATTGCCTCAGCATTCCTTCGTCTTTCAATAATAATGCACTCGTAAAACTAGCCACTGAAAAAACAGGGCCAGGCATTGCACGCACCATACCGGATCCGGTTAAAAAGGCTTCCTTGGAAATTTTTAAAACCTCTCTTTTACTTTTTTTGATGTGCTCAGAATTAGGCCTCGCTACATATTGTTCATACATCATGGGTATAAGCACATCTCCACCGCCAAATACCATACTACCAAAACGATAATTATTTTCAAATAAATTAAAAATCTTTCTATTTTGCCAGTTATTTCTAGAGGCTTGCTCTGACAAAAAACCTGCAATCATAAAAAGCAAACTAAATATAATTAAGCTCCCCCACTTCACCGCTTTTGGAGCTGCCCCGTCATTGGGAATTCTTTTCTTACTAAAATTAGTGGCCACCCCTGCCATAATAATGACAAAGGGAATGGCCCAAGGATTTTTAAAGCTTATTAAAATAAATAAACTACTAATAATAAAAATAACTTTAGTGATGGTGCTATTAATTGCTTTTTGATACAAAATAATAGTAGCACTAGCTATAAATCCTATAGCCATGGGTTGTAGTAATCTTAAGCTTTTTAGTTCTTGTTTTAAATCAAAATAGCTATACAAAATAGCTACTAAGGCCATTAATGAAGTAGCAGGTAAAATCCATACTAATAAAGTAATAAAAGCCAAGGGCGTACCGCCTCTTTTATGGGCTACCAAAATAATGGTTTGGGTAGAAGAAGCGCCAGGAAGTAATTGGCAAAAGGCATTGTATTCCATCAATTCCTCTGCGCTAATATCTTTACGTTGGTCTACAAAGCGATGCTGCATTAATCCTAAATGAACTTGCGGCCCTCCAAAAGCGGTCAAACTGTGTTTGAAAACAGCCGTTAAAAAGGGAATATGACGTATTAATTTCAATGTATATTAGAATTGCTCCTTAAAAATATTAATTTTTACGCATACCCTGTTTTTATTTAAACAAAATGGACTTCTGTCTGTCTTATTCAAGCAAGCTACTTTACCTTTGCATTTGAAATCATGAAAAACTTAAATTTAATGCGTAACTATTTCCCCCTTTTTGTCCTAATCATCATGAGTAGCTGTGCGCAAAGCAATTACAGCAAATTGGAGCCTGAATACGCTAAACAAATATATGCCGACCTACCTGATTATAGCAATATGCAATATTGGGCTGCTCATCCCGATAAGAAGGACCCTTCCGATAGTATACCTGCTCCTTTAAAAGCTAGCTATCATCCCAATTCTAATGTTGATGTTTTTTTTGTGCACCCTACTACTTATTTAGATAGCACTAAACCTTATGGATGGACTGCTTCTTTAAATGATTACAAAACCAATCTTAAAACAGATTATTATGTAATCCTTAACCAAGCTTCAATATTCAATGAAGCAGGTAGAATTTTTGCACCAAGGTATCGTCAAGCACATATAAAATCTTATACACCTAATAATAAAGTAGATACTGGCTATGCATTGGCCGCTTTTGAATTAGCCTATCAAGATGTGAAAAAATCTTTTGAATATTATATGGAGCATTATAATAATGGAAGACCCATTATTATTGCTTCTCATAGTCAAGGTTCCACTCATGCCATTCGATTATTAAAAGAGTTTTTTGATGATAAACCTTTGAGTAAAAAATTAATAGTGGCTTATTTAGTAGGTATGCCCGTCGACCCTGCAATTTATGCAACACTCAAAGCCTGCGAAAAACCCGATGCAACAGGATGTATTTGCTCCTGGAGAACTTTTCATGAAGGATATGTAGGTAATTTTGTTGCAAAAGAAAAATTCACAGCTATTGTCACCAACCCTCTTTCTTGGTCAAGTAATTTAACTCAAGTGGACCGATTCCAAAACACAGGAGCTGTGCTTTATAATTTTAATAAAATAATCCCCTTTGTAGTAGGTGCTATTAACCATGGAGGTGTTTTATGGACACCAAAGCCTCATTTTTTTGGTAGCTTTTTATATAAAAGTGAGGATTATCATTTTGTCGATTACAACTTATATTACACAAGTATAAGGAAAAATGTAGGGGAAAGAGTGGATGCGTATTTAAGTGCGAATAGTAATTATACCCGCTAATTTAATTACCTACCACGCTTAAGAATTTAATACGCATAATTTTTAATTGCTCCCATGAATAGTTGTTCTCACTTAATTCTTCTTGAGCAATTTGAAGTGAAGAAGTTTCACAATTTTTGAAGTATTCTAAAATTTCCGCCTGATCATATTCATCTAACCATTCATCAATAGCATAATCCAAATTTAATTTAGTACCACTGGCTGCAATGGTTTCCATTTCTTCTAATAAATTTTCTAATTTAAGATCTTTATTTTTTGCAATAGTCTCTAATGGAATTTTCTTATCTACATTTTGAATGATGTAAATTTTATGGTTAAATTTATTGGCCACCGACTTCATAACAAAATCGTCGGGTTTTTCTATATTATTTTCTTCCACATATTTTTCAATCATTTTTACAAAAGGCTTACCATACTTAATCGCTTTCCCTTTGCTTACTCCTTGACATCTTTCCAATTCTTCTAAAGTAGTAGGATACAAAGTGGCCATATCCTGTAGAGAAGTTTCTAAAAAAATAACAAAGGGCGGTAAGGCTATTTTCTTGGCTTCAGTTTGTCTTAAACTTTTTAACATTTCAAACAACACATCGTCCGTGGTAGCCGCTCCATCAGCCTCTTCCTGCTCATCATCCTCTGCATTGGCGTCATCAAAAACATTGTTTAATACAATTTTAAAGCTTGTGGGTTTCTTTAAAAATTTATGCCCTTTACTAGTTATTTTCAACAATCCATATTCTTCAATGTCTTTTTCAATCATCGTATCTAACATGGCTTGGCGTACCATGCTATTCCAAAATAAATTATCGTATTCTTTTCCAATTCCAAATAGAGGCAATTTTTCGTGTCTATACAATCCAAGTTGTGGAGTGTATTCCCCTGCTAAGACCTGAATTACATAGTCAGCAACAAAGCGCTCATTCAATACTTCAATCACTTTCAATAATTGTACTAACTGCTCTTTGGCTTCAATTTTTTCCTTTGGATGTAAGCAATTATCGCAATTGCCACAATTGGTATCGGCCCAGCTTTCACCAAAATAATGCAACAAGCTTCTTCTTCTACAAGCACCACTTTCTGCAAAAGCAACTGTTTCATCAATAAGCTGTGCTCCTACTTCTCTTTCATTAAGTGGTTTGTCTCTTAAAAAATGCTCGAGTTTAGAAACGTCTTTATGAGAATAATATAAAATGCAATTCCCTTCTAATCCATCTCTGCCTGCACGACCTGTTTCTTGATAATAATTTTCAATCGATTT
>CANHOY010000109.1 GCA_947462495.1 Bacteroidota bacterium | reverse complement strand
TCCTATTTTTTAGAAATTTTGAACAATGGCCCCATAATAATTAGTACCATCATAAATTAAGGTTACAATATCAATTTTTGAAGCTGCATTGGTAAAAGTAGGCTGCGTTCCTCCTGCCCATTTTAAATTAGCAGGCCAAGTGGTCACTTCTCTATTGCCAGTCGCATCTTGTACAAATTTGATTAGATATGTACCAATTGCAGGATTGGTAAAAGTTAAGGAACTAATGGTCGTACCCATTGCAATAGTGAAAATATTGCCCAAACTTAAATTAATATTAGTGGGGGAAGCCGCAGCAATACTCGTTGGTTGTGCCAAAGAAGAATACCTAGTAGCTTTAATTGTATCTATCAAAACCAAACCCGTTATAGTAGGATTGCTTCTATCTAATTTTAAATTAATTCGATTAGACAAGGCCACCGTGTCACGAGCAAACCTAGAAGAAAGCATGGAAGCAGTATCAGAAACTTTAAGCCTTGTAGATAGCATACTAGATGTGTCAGTAATTTTTAGTCGATTTAAAAGCATAGATGCAGTATCTCCCGTATTTATATAAGTTGTATTATCATAACTGATACTAGTACCTGAAGCTTTAACCAAACCAGTACCATTTAATTGAACTTGCCCTCCTAAACCCGATAAGGTATAAGTAGGCACATTTAAAATGCCAGAAGTGGAACTATACGTGGATGCGCCACTACTATTAGTAACAGTTAAAGCAAATGAATTTCTTGCTCTTGTATCGGTGTAAAATTTATTCGTTGTTCCTTCCGTAATAGAGTCAGCATTGAGGGTAACAAATGCTTTATACCCATTCCAATATTTATTCGTGCTAGTAGAAGCGGTTATTAATGGCTGCTTATTATTAAAGGTATTCCAATCGGTACTATTTAAATAACCATTCGTGGAAGTAGTTGCCACAGGAATTGAAATAGTGTTGGTTGTTCTAGAAAGCGGTGCAGAAAATAGTAAGGGATTTTCATAATCAGTACCTGCCACTGCAATACTTGGGACACCTGTGCCTGTTGTGTTTTTTAAAACTCCTGTACTTAAACTAGCCATTTTTTGACCATTAATATTAATTACAGTGGTTGTAATAGAAGTAGTACCCGACCCAGTAATATCTCCACTTAAAGTAATCGATTGATTGCCTGTTAAGTAAGTAGCATTGTCATAACTTATACTAGTTCCAGTTGCTTTTACGAAACCAGTACCATTTAATTGAACTTGCCCACCTAAACCAGATAAGGTATAGGTGGGTACATTTAATATACCCGTTGTTGAACTATAAGTAGAGGCTCCACTATTATTAGTAACCGTTAAACCAAATGCATTTCTGGATCTAGTATCTGTATAATATTTATTGGCACTACCCTCTGTAATGGAATCGGTATTTAAAGAAACAAAAGCTTTATACCCATTCCAATATTTATTAATAGTATTAGATGCAGTGATTAAGGGTTGTTTATTATTAAATGTATTCCAATCGACACTACTCAAATAGCCATTCTCGGAGGAGGAGGCAACAGGTATTGATATGGTATTAATGGATCTTGATAAGGGCGAAGAAAAACTTACTGGAACTTCAAAATCTGATGTGTTATTATTGGCCGCTGAACCAAAAGTTCTAAATGCTAATACATCGGAACCAATTAATAGCCCTAAACTCGTTCTTGCAGCCACTGCTGATACGGCGCCTGTTCCACCATGTGCAATATCAATAGCAGTGGCACTCCATGTACCCGTTAGGATAGTACCTAATGTTGTTAGGTCGGTTGCTACTAATTTAGAAGCTGGAATAGTTCCTAATAGTTTATCTGCAGAAATACTACCAGCTAATTTAATATTAGTAATACTTGCATCAGCTAAATCTGAAGTAGCAATGGTGCCATCTAAAATTTTTGAAGAAGTAATCGCGTTGGCTGTAATTAAAGGCAAAGCAGGCGTATTGGATAAATCCCCTGCTAATTTAATTAAGCCATAGTCTAACATTGTAGCTGGACTAGCACCCCCTGCAGTAATAGTGTTTGCCACTTGAGTAACATAGGTTGTAACTGCTAATGCAGTTGGAAATTTTATATTATTTTGTTCAGTTGTAAGGGACAAATCAATAGACTTATTAATTGTATCCATCTTGGCATTAATTCTAGTGGATAAGGAAGTGGTATCCCTTTTTTGTAAAAGAAAAGAGGTATCTCTAATAATCCGATTATTTAACATGGTAGCAGTATCAGAAGAAGTAAGTTTTAGGTTGATTCTATTTGATAAAGTGATCGTATCAGTTAAATTTAATTTCGTTGCTATACTTGTATTAATTGGTGTTATGTCAAATGTCTTTGAAGCCAATTGAGAAGGAGTAACATAGGAAATAACGCTATCTGCTAAATTTAATTTTAAATTGATTCTATTAGTAAGAAAGCTCGTATCAAAAGTTTTTGCGGCTAATTGATAGGGTGTAACAAAAATAGTGGAGCTATCACTTGTATTTAATTTTAAATCTAGCACGGTGTTCACCTTAGTCAAAACCGAATCATTAAAAATAGACCCCTTTGATAAGCTAAGTATTGAGTTTTTATAGGGTATTAACATAGCAGCAGTATCAGTGCTATTTAATTTTGTTTTAATATTTTCAGCAAGCCCATTAAGTTTATCTAGACTAGCTAAATTACTTAGCATTTTAGCCGTGTCGGCGATAGACAATTTGTTATTTACATCCACTGAGCTACCACTGTATAAAGCATATGGCACTGTTCCAAAGGGAGTAGATCCTAAATCAATCCACTCTTTTGCAAAATTCCAATCTAAAGCAGGTGCATTAGGGGTAATTGAAATTTTTATATTCAAAAAAAAGGGGCCATTGGCCCAATCTATAGATGTCAAATTTTTTGCCACTCCATTTATCCATTTACCCCCACCTAAAGTAATATTAAATACCCCAAAGGCATCTGTTGTCGTTTGATGTTGCTCTATAAATACTTTATTTCCAGTTTCAGTATACTGAATTATACTTGATTCAACATATATATTCTTTTCTTTAGCAGGATTTGTAAACAGGTCTCTTGCAATGGCCTGAAAAAAAATACCATTGTTATGGACTTGTGCAGAAAGTGAATTTGAAAACAATATATAAGTAAGTAATACAATAATTTTTATATATATTTTCATTATATATGTTTCAATGTTGGATGATTTTATTTTAACGCTGGTAAAATTAAATGCAAAAAATGAAATTATGTTTGGGTCCTAGGCCTCAATTAAATGGCTAAGTAATTAAAATAATTTTTTTGCAAATAAAAAAGGATATGTTTATAGAAGTTAAAATTTTTTTTAAATACATCATGTTATACAATAAGATATTAATTCTGGAAGATGATATAATTGTAGGAATTGATTTACAAGAATTACTAAATCAAGCCGGATACAATACCATTTTGCTTCATAATTACGAAGATGCCATCCATCAATTAAGGGCATTCAAACCCAATTTAGCTATATGTGATATCAATCTTGGACAAAGTGAATCTGGTATTGATTTTGTAAATAAAGCGGTTACTATATTACCGAAAATTGAAATAATTTATTTGACTGCATTTAGCACTTACCAAATTGTTGAAACAGCAGAATTAACCAACCCATTGAATTATATTATTAAACCTTGGAATGAGGACCAAATAAAAGTCACTGTTAAAAGAGCTTTTAATTATATTGAAAATAAATATGCAAAAAATGAAGTAATTCAAAAATTAAGTATGACAGAATACAAGATTTTAGATCTAATCTCTCAACAAAAAAAGAGTAAAGAAATTGCTTTAGAATTATTTGTATCTGAAAAAACAATTCGCAATCATCGGTATAATATCATCAAGAAGTTAAAATTACCCAACGAAAACAATAGTTTATTAAAATGGGCATTAACCAATTTACATCTTCAAAAATAGTTAGTGAAATTATTTAACTGGCTATTTGTCCTATTTATATTTTTAGCAAAACCGCTATCAGCTCAATTAAAAGCTTCTTTTTTAATAAGCAGCACCGGGTCCAAAAATTCCTTTGTTAATAATATTTCTTCTATTCAATTTAAGAGTGCATCCAATTGTATTGATGTACAAACTGGAATTAATGCACTACATATAAATATAGGCCCAGAGGAATTTGTTATTAATTGTACTTTACCAAGAAACATCAATACCTTAGGTCTACAATTCTATCCTAACCCTGTATTGAATAATGCAAAGGTTAAATTTATTGGAACCCCTTTACTCAAAGAACTATTCTACTTAACTATTTATTCCACAACAGGAGAATTGATTTTGAGCAAGAAAGAATTTGGTTATACTATTTACCAAGGTTTATTGCTTAATCTAAGTAGTTTACCCATTGGCACTTATTTTATACAAATAGAGTCACTCTATACCCTAGACTTGGTAAAATTCATAAAAAGCTAGAAATAAAGCTTCTGCTAAGCAAATTATTAAATATATTAGCTAATCAACAAAATTGATTGCTATGAAAATATTGATGTCAGCCTGTTTTAGCTTCTTATTGATTGTACAAATAAATGCTCAAAACACCTATTCCATCCTACCCCAACCTGCAAAATTAACTCCTGCAGAAGGTCAATTTACATTTAAGAACAATACTTCAATTGTGGTAACAAATGGAGCTACCTCTTTCGCTTCAGTGGCTAATATGCTCTCCGATCAAGTCAACGCTTCTTTTGGAATAAAGCTTTTGGTTAAAAACGGCAGTACAAAATCTAATGCTATTAATTTTATCTATAATAATCAATTAGCAGAAGAAGCTTATCAATTAAAAGTTGGCACCAATAAAATTGATATTATAGCAAAAACAGGCAAGGGTGCTTTTTATGCCTTACAGTCTTTATTTCAATTGATGCCTGCACAAGTATTTAGCACTATCCCATCCAATCAAACACCTACCGCTTCGGCTTGTAGTATTGAAGATGCCCCCCGCTATAACTATCGTGGATTAATGTTAGATGCTGGTAGAAATTTCTTCCCAGTGGCATTTATTAAGCGCTACATTGATTTAATGGCCGTATATAAATTAAATACTTTTCATTGGCATTTAACGGAAGACCAAGGATGGCGCATTGAAATAAAAAAATATCCTTTACTAACTAGTATAAGTTCCATTCGCAAAGAAAGCATGGTCGGGAAATATGATGATATGAAATTTGATCATACCCCTTACGGCGGATTTTATACGCAAGAAGATATTAAAGAAGTAGTTGCCTATGCAGATAAAAAATTCATCACTATTATTCCTGAAATTGAAATGCCCGGCCATTCTCAAGCCCTTTTAGCAGCCTACCCGCAATTGGGATGTAATCCTGATAAAATTTATGAAGTAGCCACCAAATGGGGCGTTTCAGAAGACGTGCTTTGTCCTAGAGAAGAGACTTTTACTTTTATGGAAAATGTACTTACTGAAGTTATTAGTTTATTTCCAGGTAAATACATTCATATTGGTGGAGACGAATGTCCAAAAACCCAATGGAAACAAAGTCGCTTTTGCCAGGACCTCATTAAAAAATTAGGATTAAAAGATGAGCATGAATTACAAAGTTATTTTATTGGCAGAATTGATAAATTCTTAACCAGCAAAGGAAAACGAATGTTGGGATGGGATGAAATACTAGAAGGAGGCTTGTCACCTAATGCCATGGTGATGTCTTGGAGAGGAACCAGCGGTGGAATTGAAGCTGCAAAATTAAATCACGATGTGGTGATGTCTCCCAATGATTATTTTTATTTAGATTATTACCAAGGTAATCCTAAAACTGAACCTATAGCCATTGGTGGTGACTTGCCATTGAGTAAATGTTATTCCTTTGAGCCAGACCTTCCTGAATTAAATGAAGCCCAAACAAAACACATCATTGGTATTCAAGCCAACTTATGGACCGAGTATATTAGTACCACCGCTTATGCTGAATATATGACCTTCCCAAGAGCCTTGGCTTTAGCAGAAACTGCATGGTC
>CANHOY010000108.1 GCA_947462495.1 Bacteroidota bacterium | reverse complement strand
CATAAATAACCAAATAATTGTTCTCTTTTAACGCCTTGAGCTGCATAGTTTTTAACCTGAGCGTCTAGCTTTTCTTCAAACTCGTCTTTATTGATTATTTCTCCATTTACTTTACCAAGTGTTGTAATATCACTATTACCTCCTTTTCTACCAACGCCGTCTTGTAAAATAAAGGCTATTAATGCAATCGCAATAATGCTAAAAATGATCCAGGTACCTCTTTCTCTAATGTTTTGAATAATTGACATATATCTATAATTATAGGATAGCAAAAATAATGTTTTCTCAGTACTAAAAGAGGGTTAAAAACACAAAAAGGCGCTCTTTTTAATTAAAAAAGGAATAAAAAACACACAATCGGGTAGTGGATAATTAAATAAAACGGGGATATCTATGCTTTTTGGGTTAATAAACCTTAGAAGAAATAGAACAAACTCATTTTTTTATTTCAAAATAGTAAAGTTTAAAAACAAAATGGGTATTTATACCCGTTAATTAACAGTGAATAAAATGTGTAGTAATCTTAAAAATGGTGTAAATTAAAAAATATATTTATAAAGGAAAGCCTTATTCCTATTGATTTTTATGAAAAAGTAAATGCTTTTAAATAATTAAAATAAAATGGTGTATAACTTAGATATTAAGAAATACACGGTTGTAATAGTATTAGTTTGTTTATATAAATGTATTAATACTTATTACTACAAAGGATATTAACATTAAAAAAAAGAGCACTTATTTTTAATCCATTACTTTTAACACATCCAATAGGAAAAAATGAAAAATACAATAAAAATAAACCCATTTATATTAAAAATTAACTATAAATAATTATAAATCAATAACTTATAAAAAATAAAAATAAAAAACTAACAATTAATAGTATTTATATTTTATATCAAGTTTTTTAAAAAACAACCTCCATCCTTTTTTGATACGCTAAATAATAACCCGGTTTACCCTTTTTTATTTGAGGCATAAAGCTTAATTTTTCATACTTGTATAAAGAACTGATTTTATTTAATATTAAAATAAAAAAATGACTAAAAAACGAAACAGTATTGGTATTTTATTAAGCACTATTTTTTTTATGGTGTTATTAATTTCTTTTACAGAAAATAAAAAAAGTTTTATTATTCAAGATCCAAAAGATCCTAAAATTACCAATCTTAAATTACCTGAAGGTTTTCATGCAGAAAGGTTATATGGACCTTCACAAAAAGGAGAGGGTTCTTGGGTGGCGATGACCTTTGATCAAAAAGGAAGAATTATTGCCTCTGATCAATATGGTTCTTTATATCGTTTAGTGGTTCCTAAAATTGGAGACACTGTTAATAAAATAAAAATTGAAGAATTAAAAATTACAACAGATAGCGCTACCACTAAAGCACCTGTAACGATGGGCCATGCTCATGGATTATTATGGGCGTTTAATAGTTTATATGTAATGATTAATAATAATTCCAATGAGAATTTTAAAAGAGGTAGTGGATTATATAGACTTCAAGACACAAATGGTGATGATCAGTTCGATAAAGTAACATTAATAAAAGCACTAGATGGCGAGGGAGAGCACGGCCCACACAGTATTATTTTATCGCCGGATAAAAAATCTCTTTATGTAGTTGCTGGAAATTTTACAAAAATTCCGAAACTAAATTCATATCGTAATTATCCAGACAGTAAAATAGATAATTTATTTCCTTTAATTAAAGATCCAAATGGACACGATAACACCGTTGAAACTCATGGTGGTTGGGTAGCCCACCTTGATTCAACTGGAGCCAACTGGGAGTTAATTGCTTCGGGGTTTAGAAATCCTTTTGATATTACTTTTAATGATCAAGGTGAATTATTTGCTTATGATTCTGATATGGAGTGGGATTTTGGAACTCCCTGGTATAGACCAACAAGAATAGTACATGTAACAAGTGGAGCAGAGTTTGGATGGAGACCAGGAACAGACAAGTGGTCGCCAAAATACCCAGACAACTTACCAGCTGTCATCAACGTAGGACAAGGTTCTCCCACTAATCTTATTTACGCAGGTAACGCTCGCTTTCCATTAAAATATAGAAAAGCAATGTTTGCTTTTGATTGGAGCTTTGGTATTATTTATGCGGTACATAATGAAGTAGATGGCGCTTCTTATAAAACAACGGGTGAAGAGTTTATTTCAGGTGCCCCGCTTCCATTAACAGATGGCACAATTGGTCCAGATGGCGCATTGTATTTTTTAACAGGCGGCCGCAGACTAGAGTCTGATTTATACCGCGTTTATTATGGCGACAACACCCTAAGCAACGAACCGCTTCCTGTAGAGGAGCTAACCAGCGGTTTAAAAACCCGCAGACAATTAGAAGCCTTTCACGGCACAAAAAATACAGCAGCAGTAAATTTTGCTTGGCCTTATTTAAAAGACAATGATCGTTTTATTAGATATGCAGCAAGAATTGCTATTGAAAACCAACCTATAGAAGAATGGTATAATAAAATACTTTCCGAAAAAGATCCAATTATTCTAACCCAAGCCGCCATTGCGCTTGCAAGAAAAGGGACGACGGGTTCTGGAACAGAAGTGGTTAAACAAATAACCAAGATAGATTTTTCAAAACTTTCAGAATCACAACAACTAGACTTAATAAGAGCAATTGAATTAATATTTATACGCCTTGGAGAACCCAATGCTGCTATCAAAAAAGAAGTAGCTAATTTATTAAACCCTTATTATCCTGCTAAAACAAATAGCCTTAATAGAGAGTTAAGTAAAATGCTGGTATACATTGATGCACCACAAGCGGTTGAAAAAACAATGGCACTAATGGCTGTTGCAAAAGACGATGCCCCGGCACAAAAATCAATATCAGAATCTTCCGATTTAATTTTACGCAATCCACAATATGGAATGGATATTGCCGCAATGCTTGCGAAAATCCCACCTTCACAACAAACCTGGTATGCCAATGTACTAAGCAAAGCTAAAAACGGTTGGACACCTTCTCTACAAAAAAAGTATTTCCAATGGTATTATAAAGCATTTGGATATAGAGGTGGTGTAAGTTTTGTTGGATTTATTAATGGTGCGCGTAAAACAGCACTAGCCAACGCGCCCAAAGATCAATTTGAATATTTAAATAAAATTTCTGGTGATTCTATCGTGTCACTTTCTTGGTCTGGCGCACCAGCTGGAACTATTATGCCAAAAGGTCCAGGAAAAAATTGGAAAATAAAACAAGCAGTAGATGCTGTAGACTCAAGCACGGGTATAAGAAATTATGCACGCGGAAAAGCGATGTATGCTGCAACATTATGTTCTTCTTGTCATCAAATAAAAGGAGAAGGAGGAGTTGCTGGCCCAGATCTTACACAATTAGGTACAAGATTTAGCACGAAAGATATTTTAGAGTCAATCATTGAACCAAGTAAAACCATATCTGATCAGTTTGGTTCTACTGTTTTCTTTCTTAAAGATGGAGGTTCTGTTTTGGGTAGGCTCATTCGTCAGGATAATAACAATTATTATATTTCTCAAAATCCGTTTGCCACCAATATCATAAGAACACTTTCAAAAAAAGAAGTAGCGCGCACTAGGGTTTCTGAAACCTCTCCAATGCTTCCTGGTATGATCAATGGTTTAAATAGTGAAGAACTAAGTGATCTAATTGCTTATTTAAAGGCGGGTGGAAATAAAACTCATCCTATTTACGCAAGCAAAAAATAAAATTTAAAAATGCACTCAACCAGCGCTATATGGAGTGATAAGGTTTCAAATGTTGTACAAGTGGGCGGCATCGAAACTTCGGTTTTAGATAACGGGCTTGGGAAGGGTGTGCGCATTGCATGGATTAATACAGGAACAGGACTTCGATTTAAAGTGGTTGTTGATCGGGCGATGGATATTGCAGATGCCTTTTTTAATCAATATAGCCTCACATGGCTTAACCATCCAGGAATAGTAGCGCCACAACCCTATTCTCATAAAGGGGTGGATTGGTTAAGAACTTTTGGAGGAGGATTAATTACTACCTGTGGTCTTTCTCATGTGGGTGGGCCCGAACAAGATGAGAATGGTGAGCGGGGCTTACATGGATTAATAAGTAATATTCCAGCTGAAGTGGTTTCAATCATTCAACCCGATCCGGCGCGTGGTATCTTTTCAATGAGCATTACTGGAATAATAAAACAAACTCAAATTTTTGGTCCAAGTTTAGAATTAAAAAGAACTATTTCAGCAACACTAGGAAGTTCAACCATTCATCTTCATGATGAAATTATCAATCGAGGAAACGAAACAGCCCCTCATATGCTTTTATATCATTGCAATTTTGGTTGGCCGCTTGCAGATGAAGGCGCTCAAATTTTTTGTAATGGAGAAAAAACAATCACCTGTCCTGCAGTTAATGAAAAACACAACGGAACCGGACAAGAAGTTATTTTTATTGATAGCGCCTCTAATAAAGAAGGCTTATGTGTGTGTGGAATTGAAAATAAAAAAATTGGATTGGCGGCTGTATTAAAATTTCCTAAAAAACAATTGCCATGGTTAACCAATTGGCAACATTGGTCAAAAGGAGAATATGTAACAGGCATTGAACCAGGAACGCATCCACCTATTGGGCAATCAAAAGCACGCGAAGAGGGATCTCTTATTTTTATAGCACCTGGTGAAACTCGTTCCTATTATTTAGAAATTGATATTTTAAATAATCAAGAAGAAATAAATAAAATAATTCAACCAACAACATTAAAATAAATCATCTTATCGTTTTAATATGGAAAATAAAACACTTGCACAAAAAGCATTCGAACAAGGAAAAGGAATTTTACGCTTAGCACCCACCTGGGTACCTAGATCGTTTTGTGTACCTGGCCGACGCATTAAATTACACCCCGATGATTATTATGTTTTAGGTGGAGTACGAGGAGGAATTGATGAGCGCTGGTTATCTTCAACAACACCTGCAAAAAATGGCCCACTCACAGGTGAAAACGAAGGATTGAGTCCGGTTGTTTTTGTTGACGGAGCTACTACGCACCAAATTTTATTAAAGGATGCAATTGATGAATTAAAAGGGCAGCTTATTGGAGATCGCTTATGGAATGAATATAAAAGCTGGCCAATGTATTCTAAGTTTTTTGATAATATGGGCCCGCTTCCACATCATGTCCACCATAACGATGAAAAAGCGGCACTCATTGGTCAAAAAGGAAAACCAGAAGCCTATTATTTTCCTCCACAACTTAATAATCATGGTGGTGATTTTCCTTATACTTTTATTGGCATAGCGCCGGGCACGACTAAAGAACAAATTAAAGAATGCTTGGTTAATTTTTCAAAGGGCGATAACAAAATCACCAACTACTCGCAAGCGTATAAACTAGAACCCGGCACTGGATGGGATGTGCCTCCTGGATTATTACATGCTCCTGGAAGTATGTGTACCTATGAACCACAAAAAGCATCGGATGTTTTTGCGATGTATCAATCTTTAGTGAATGAAGCTATTATACCAGATGAATTATTATGGAACGGCACCCCTAAAGAAAGTATTGGCGATTATGATGCTTTAGTAGAGGTATTAGATTGGGAATTAAATGTAGATCCCAATACCATGGAAAATCGTTTTATGGCACCTAAGCCTGTACACGATATCAATAAAATGAAAGCAGAGGGTTATGTGGAAAATTGGATTTGTTATAAGTCACATGATTTTAGTGCAAAAGAGATTACTATTTTTCCCGGACAAACCGTGACGATGAAGGACAGCGCCGCTTATGGCATTATTGTAATGCAGGGTCATGGCAAGATGGGTGTTTGGGATATTGAAACACCTGCACTAATTAGATATGGTCAATTAACAAATGATGAATTTTTTATCAGTGAATCTGCGGCAAAAGAAGGCGTAAAAATTATCAATAACTCTTCGACCGATCCCATTGTAATTTTAAAACACTTTGGCCCTCGTAATCCAGACCTTGTTGTAAAATAAATTTTTTTTAATCTTATCATCCATCAACCGAATAATATGAATACAATAAAAAGTTTAAACTTAAAACAAATGGTATTCGCAGCCATCGGTTTTGTATTGTTTGCCTTATTGGCTTTTAAACCCGCTGCACCTCCTAGTCTTACCATAAGCAAAGGAGCACATATTATTTTAGTGGGTAATAATTT
>CANHOY010000107.1 GCA_947462495.1 Bacteroidota bacterium | reverse complement strand
TTTTATTCATAAAAAAAATCCCGGCTTTGTGGGCCGGGATTGTATATTTAGTTATTTCGTTTACGCTTTTACAAATACTACCCGGCTACTTTGGTTAAAGTAGAAATAAAAGAAAAAGTAAAACCAATTGTTAATATTTGCTTTCATCTGAAACAAAGATAGGTTAAAATGGGCTACCTATCAAAATTGTTTCCATTTTTAGACCTAAAAACTAACAGATAGTCGTTTTTAAGGTTTTATTTATCGCCTAAAATCATCGCCTTTTACCCCTTAAGCCTCAATAAAAAACCGCCCCGTTTTATCGGGGCGGTTAATCGATTACTTGCCTTTCGAAAATCGTTCAATAACTGTTAGCGGGGCAAGCCTGGCTGGTTTAACAGCCTACCAACAGCTCAATTATTTATTTTGCTTGAGCAGCTGTATCAACAGTTGCAGCAGCAGCTGTGTCAACAGTTACAGCAGCTGTATCAACAGTTGCAGTAGCAGTATCAGTTGTAGCTTCAGTTGAAGCACCACCACATGCAACTAGTGCAGCGATAGCGAAAATTGCGAATACTTTTTTCATTTGGATTTGTTTTAAATGATTAATTATACCCTTAATACGAAAACCTCAAAAAGGTAACCTTCCAGTACTTAAAAAATTAAAAAAGAGGCTATTTTGGGTTACTTTTGCCCCAATTAAGTATTAATCTATTGAAAGCTGAATTAAATGAACAAGCCCTTTTAAAGGGGTTAGCCAATAATGACTCCAAAGCGGTGGAAGCCCTGTATAAGAGTCATTTTAATATGATTCAGCACTTTGTTTTAAATAACAATGGCTCTTTTGATGATGCTAGGGATATTTTTCAGGAAGCAATGATTACCCTTTACGAAAAGGTTCAATCCAGTTCCTTTGTTCTAACCTGTCAAATTAAAACCTACCTCTTTTCCATTTGCAAGCATTTATGGCTTAAACGATTGCACCAAATGGATAAGTACAGTAGTCCACTAAGTATTCATGAAGAAAGTATTTCAGTAGAAGAGGATATAGTGGTTTTCGAAAAGAAAGATGCTGCTTTTGCTATTATGGATCGAGCTTTAAATAGCTTAGGTGAACCTTGCAAAAGTTTGTTAGAAGGTTACTATATCAATAAAAAAGGAATGCAGGAATTAGCAAAGGATTTTGGTTATACCAATGCAGACAATGCAAAGAATCAAAAATACAAATGTTTGATGCGTTTAAAGAAGTTGTTTTTTACGCAATATAATATTGGAGATTAAGAAGATAGAAGCAAGAATTAACTATGGAAGACATTAAATTATTAGAAACAATCGAGAAATATTTGACAGGCGACCTGTCTGCTCAAGAACGCGAATTATTTGAAGTAATTCGAAAAAACACACCCGAGATTGATCAAATGGTAATGGAGCATAGTATGTTTTTATACCACATGGATAATTACACTAGAAGACGCCAATTTACTAAGCTAACCGAAAAAACATTCCAACATTTATTGACAGCTGGCGAATGGACCCTAGACAATGCCCTGCCTTCGAAAGCGAAAATGATTCAGTTATGGAATAAATATAAAAAAGTTACTGCCATTGCCGCCTCCGTAGCTGGATTTATTGCCTTAACTACTTCTGCAATAATCATGTATTTCTCTCCAAGTTTAAATGGCAACCAACTATTACAATTAAGCAAAGCTATTGAAGTCATTAAGAAAAACCAACAGGCGCAAGGTCATCTTTTAAATGAAGTAAAATCGAAAGTGCCTGAAAATGCAAAACTCATCAGCGGCGGTTCTGGATTTTTAATTGACCCTAAAGGCTTTATCATCACCAACGCTCATGTCCTAAAAGGCAACGGTGCTATAGTGATTAATAACCTCGGAGAAGAATTAAATGCGAATATTATTTTTGCTGATAAAGACCTAGATCTTGCCTTACTAAAAATCGAAGACAAAGATTTTTCAGCACCTAAGTCTATCCCTTTTAGTATTCGTAAAAAAATAACAGATTTAGGTGAAGACATTTTTACCTTAGGCTATCCAAGAAATGATAATGATATTGTTTATGGGAAAGGCTATTTAAGTGCTCAAACAGGGTTCGAAGGAGATAGTAGTTCTTTTCAAATCCAAATAAGTGCTAACCCAGGTTATTCCGGTGCTCCATTATTCAATGACAGAGGAGAATTAATAGGTATTATTAGCACAAGACAAAAATTAGCTGAAGGAGTTGCCTTCGCCATTAAATCAAATAAAATTATTGACTTAATCGCTGCCGTTAAAGAGATGGATGAAAAGTCTGAAATAAAATTAAAAATTTCCAAAGGGAATAATGCTAGTACAGCCAAAAGGAAAGACCAAATTAGCAAATACAAACCTTATATATTTAGCGTTCGTTCCTACAACTAATGAAACCGTTGTCTACCAAAGACTAGGAGGATACACTTTATTAGCTACCAAAGTATCAATGCTTTCTTTTACGCCTGGCGCATCCTCTTTATAAGTGACCCCAAACCATTTTGCATTCGTTGGAATTACTTTTACCTCTCCTAGTCCCAATTCTTTAAATCGGCCAGCTACATAAGGTATATAAAATTCTGACTTTAACTCCTGCCCTTTTGTTTGTAAAAAAGTAGCAAACTCTTGTTCACATAATTTTATAAACCCAGGAGCAAAACACATAAAATTCATACTTACTCTAGTATCTTCTTCCAAAGGAGTTTCTACCCCATTTTCTTCAAAAACAATTTGACCATTTTGTTTGCGATGAATATTGGTTCGCTCATGAATAGTAGTTAAATACCCTTGCTCATTTATTGAACAAACCCCTCTACTCACAGTTCCATTTTCACTTAATGTATTCACTAACTCATACCCAAGTATACAGCTAGTTGTTTCATTACATTCCTTAGTTAAAAAATTATAGGCTAATTCAAATGCTTCTTTGCCATAATAATCATCGGCATTAATAATGGCAAAAGATTCTTTTACTTCCTCTTTACAACACAATAAGGCTTGGGCAGTTCCCCATGGCTTCACCCGATCAACTGGGATCGAAAATCCATCTGTAAATTTATCAAGGGACTGATAGACATAAGCTGTTTTGATCTTCCCTGACAACTTTGGTTCAAATACATTTTTAAATGGCTCTGCAAAATCTTCCCTAATGATAAAAACAACTTTTCCAAATCCAGCATGAATAGCATCGTATATAGAATATTCCATGATGGTTTCGCCAGCAGGTCCAAAACCTTCTGTCTGTTTCATGCTTCCGTATCTACTTGCCATGCCTGCTGCTAAAATTACTAAAGTAGGTGCCATATCAAATCAAGGTTTTTACAAGTTATTAAAATAGTATTTTTACCAAAAACACTAAAAATACATCGGGTAAAATTAACTGATTTTGATTAAATAGAAAAACATTGATTACTAAACATACTATACAACCCATTCAATCATTATGTATAAATAATTACGAAATGAGTATACTAAGATTGGACCAACTACACCCCATTGTAAGTGGAAACAAATGGTATAAGCTTAGGTATTATATAGAAGAAGTTTTACATAGCTCCGCGCATACGATTGCTAGTTTTGGCGGACCTTATTCGAATCACTTAGTCGCATTGGCTTTTGCAGCCCAAGAAAATAAATTGAAAAGCGTTGGTTATGTAAGAGCCAATCAAAACGAACCACTTACTCCAAGTTTGCAAGAAGCCATTGCTTATGGAATGGATTTAGAATTTATCGGCCGAACTCAATTCCAAGAAACTAAAAACGAATTACTTCAAAGAAATAAAAGAGAAGCTCATTTATCTACTTATTTCATTGACGAAGGCGGTTATGGAGCAATAGGCGCCAAAGGTGCTGCCACTATACTCAGTGTTCAAGACACCAGTTCTTTTGATACCATCATTTGTGCTGTCGGAACGGGTACCATGCTAGCAGGCCTTATCAATGGTGCGGCCCCCAATCAAGAAATCATTGGTGTCCCAATTCTAAAAAATGAAATAAGTTTAGCGCAGGAAATTGAAGCCTTGGTAATCAACAAGCAAACCCCCTGGTCTTTATTGCACGAATTTCATCATGGTGGGTATGCAAAAACAAGCCCCGCTTTGTTTCAGTGTATGAATGAATTATGGAACACTGAACAAATTCCAACTGATCGGGTTTATACAGGCAAGTTAATTTTCGCAGTTAACGAATTAATCCAAACACATTTTTTTAAACCCAATAGTAAAGTATTAATTATTCACAGCGGGGGTTTACAAGGGAATCGATCTTTACCAAAAGGTACATTGGTTTTTTAAGCACTCATTAGCTCGCAATCAAAAATTAAAGCAAAGTGTTTTTTGATTTTCTCTTTTGCTTCTTCATAATTCACTTTATGGCCCAACTCCTTTTCTAATGAAGTCACGGCTTTCCCTTGTATTCCACAAGGCACTATCAATTCAAAATGAGATAAGTCGGTATTGACATTTAATGCAAAGCCATGCATAGTAATCCATCTACTGCATTTAATTCCCATAGCACAAATTTTTCTAGCCATAAAGGGATCCTCTGGTTGCAACCATACCCCTGTTTCTCCTGCACTTCTTTCTCCCTTTAATCCATATTCTGCCATCATGTTGATAATCACTTGTTCTAAACTTCTTAAATACCAGCCTAAATCTGTTTTAAATTTATCCAAATCTAATATAGGATACCCTACTACCTGTTGTAAGCCATGATAAGTAACATCTCCTCCTCTATTGATATGAAAAAACTCAATGCCTAAATGTTGAAGCTGCTGTTCAGAAACCAATACATGCTCCCTTTTACCGCTTTTGCCCAAGGTAAATACGGGTGGATGCTCTACCATCAACAATCTATGCTCTGTGGCTGTTTTACTTGCTTCTTCCTCCTTTTGTCTGGCAGCCCACTTAATTTGTGTATTTTTTAATAACAAAGCCTCTTGATAATCCCAAGTAGGTTGATAGGAAAGAATGCCTAAATCTTCGAATACCACTTTTTGCTGCATGAAGCAAAGTTACAAACTAAGCCGCAATATCTTACTTTTGCACCATGTCCGAAGAACAAGATCCAATACAAGAAGAAAATAATGAGTCCCTATATGAACGATCTACTTTTATAGTAGACAAGGGACAAGAGCCTACCCGTATCGATAAATGGGTGCAAGCACGCATTGAAGGTATTACGAGGAATAAATTGCAAAATGGCATTGACGCCGGATTTTTAACTGTCAATGGCAAAGTGGTTAAAAGCAATTACAAAACAAGACCAGGAGATGAAGTTGTGTATTTAAGTATGGTTAATCCAGAATATACCGAGCTTAAGCCAGAAGAGATGTTTTTGGATATTATATACGAAGACGAGGCCGTTATGGTCATTAATAAACCTTCCAATATGGTGGTACATCCTGGTATTGGAAACTATACAGGAACTTTATTAAATGGTGTAGTTCATCATTTGCTTTCACAAAATCCAGCTCTAAATGAGGAACTATTACCCCGTTTTGGATTGGTACATCGAATAGATAAAAACACAACTGGTTTAATTGTATTGGCTAAAACTCCCGAAGCTGCTAGTCATTTAGCCAAACAATTTTTTAATCATACCGTAGAAAGAAAATACGTTGCCTTAGTATGGGGTGATATGGAACAAGAGGAAGGAACCATTATAGCCAATATTGCTCGACATAAATCAAACAGAAAAATGTTTGACGCTTATCCAGATGAAGAAATTGGAAAACATGCTATTACTCACTTCAAAGTTATTGAGCGCTACAATTATGTAAGTTTGGTTTCCTGTATTCTTGAAACAGGAAGAACTCATCAAATAAGAGTACACATGAAACATATTGGCCACACTCTTTTCAACGATTTTGAATACGGCGGAGATAAAATTTTAAAAGGAACCATTTACACCAAATACAAACAGTTTGTAGACAATTGCTTTGACGCTTGTCCAAGATGCGCACTTCATGCGCAAACATTAGGCTTTGAACATCCTACTACTGGAAAGAAAATTGTTTTTGATAGCCCCTTGCCTACCGACATGCAAGCAGTAATAGAAAAATGGAAGAATTATAAAGCTGCTGCGCATCAATAAATAGGAAGTATACAGCTATTTACTGATTTGACTATTCCACTTTAGATACAACTTAGAAAATGTATAGCCAAGGGTTAAACCGATCAGGGATCCCGCTA
>CANHOY010000106.1 GCA_947462495.1 Bacteroidota bacterium | reverse complement strand
TATCTGAAAACTTTTGCCAATTTGAAATTGCCTGTGGAAGTGAAAATGAACAACCGAAAAATTTTATTAGGCCTGGCTCAATTTTGCGGAGGCGAAGAAAAATTAATTGACTTAACTATTGCTATTGATAAGTTAGATAAAATTGGTTGGGAAAAAGTACAAGAGGAATTAAATAACAAAGGATTTTCGGATACACAACAAAAAATAATTCAGCAATATTTAAATATTGTAGGAAGTAATGAAGAAAAAATTGCACAGCTTAAAAAGTTATTAGGAGATAATGCAAGTGTATTAAAAGGAATTGAAGAATTAACTTATGTACTTCAATATCAACAGACCTCTGGAATGAGCAAACAATTGGTGGCCGATTTTACTTTGGCAAGAGGACTCAATTATTATACTGGACTTATTTTTGAAGTAAAAGCATTGGATACCGACATGGGAAGCATTGGTGGGGGTGGGCGTTACAACGATTTAACCAGCTTGTTTGGTGTGCCCAATATTCCTGGCGTTGGCATAAGCTTTGGCGTGGATCGTATTTATGATGTAATGGAAGAAAAAAACTTATTCCCTCCTTCTATTGAACAAACTACACAGATTTTATTTTTTAATTTAGGCGAGGAAGAAGCGCAAGCTGCTTATGCACAAATGACCTTACTAAGAGATAAAAAAATTGCTTGTGAAATTTACCCTGAGAAGAGTAAGTTTGACAAGCAATTTAAATATGCTGAGAAAAAAGGAATTCCCAATGTGATCATCATTGGAACCGAAGAATTAGGAAAGAAAGAATGCAATTTAAAAAATATTAAAACGGGCATTCAAACTACTATTCCATTGAGCGAGCTAGTGAATTATAAATTTTAAAAATTATTTACACTTACTCAACCATAGTTCACTATAAAAATCTTCCTTTCTATAGGCAGTAACTGCTGCTGCTTTTGTACCAACCAATTCCATACCTTGTACGGTAATTGAAATGGATACCACCGCGTTACTAGCATCTCTTTTAAAAACTACTGGCGCATCATAAGCAGCCAAATAAAAAGAATCAATCCCTTTACGGTCTAATGCAGTAGAACCCATTGCAGAATTGATGGTAAGAACTGTATCTTCTGCAGTGATACTTACTTCAGAAACTGGGCTTCCCTCTGGGAATGCATATTTACCAAAATAATCTTTTAATGTGGTGGATTGCGCATGAACCGAAAACAAAACCCCCATCATAATTGAAGCCATTAGGACAATTTTTTTCATTGTTATCTATTTTTATATTTTTGATACAGAAAAGTGCAATTCAAATTTAAGTAAAAAGATTCCGTTTCAATTAAAATAGTAACGCAAATCAATAAATTGAGAAAACCATTAAACAAAGGGAGAAATGGTAGAAAAAAAAGAATTAAAAGTATCCAAATCCGATCAAGTATCTTTGCATTATGGAGAAGAATAGAGAGAATATTAGACAGGTCGAAGTGGCTGATATTGAACGTTTTATAGGCAAAATAGGAGAAAAGCCATTTCGAGTAAAACAAATCGTTGAATGGTTATGGCAAAAACATGCACATAGCTTCGACGAAATGACCAACCTAAGTAAGGACTTACGTAAGCAATTAGAGGATCATTATCAATTGCCTGCATTGACCATTAGCACCACACAATTAAGTGATGATGGAACTTTAAAAACGCGTTTTAAAACTTTTGACGATCATATGATCGAAGGGGTGCTTATTCCAACAGCCCTTCGTAAAACAGCATGTGTTTCTTCTCAGATAGGTTGTAGCTTAAGTTGTAAATTTTGTGCAACAGGAACTATGACTCGAAAAAGAAATTTAAGCTTTGACGAAATATATGATCAAGTAGTTTACATTTTGCAACAAAGTGAAGCTACCTATGATAAGCATTTAAGTAATATTGTATTTATGGGAATGGGTGAGCCACTCATGAATTACCATAATGTGCTTAAAGCGATTGAAAAAATTACTTCTCCTGATGGATTAGGCATTAGTGCCAAACGTATTACTGTATCTACTGCAGGCATCGTAAAACAAATCAGACAATTGGGTGATGACAATGTTAAATTCAAATTGGCCTTATCCTTGCATGCAGCCAATGACAAGAAGCGAAATGAACTTATGCCTATTAATGAAAGTAATAACATTAAGTCCTTAATTGAAGCATTGAATTATTTTTATAAAAAAACAGGGAGCGAAGTAACCTTTGAATACATACTTTTTAAAGACTTTAATGACTCTGAAAAAGACGCCGAAGAGCTTACCAAAATATACCGACAAGTACCTGCCGATTTAATTAATGTAATTGAATACAATCCAGTAGATGTTTTCCCATTTGATAAACCGGACGAAGATGGCTTTGAGCGTTTTGTAGAAATTTTACAAAAAAACAGAGTGAATGTTAGAATAAGAAGAAGTAGAGGTAAAGACATTGATGCCGCCTGTGGTCAATTAGCCAACAAAGATAATTTTTAATACTGCTTTTAATGAACAATAAAAGATCTGACAACTTTGATAAATTTTCGAATAAGAAAAAAGGGAGTGCTGTTAAAGAAGAATACAGACAAGAAAAGAAAAAAGCTAAAATAGAAATGAGGGCTGCTGGGGAAGCCATGCGCCAAAGAAAAAAAGACAAAGAAAGAGGCATTCCCGTGGAACCCTTGGGCAATAATAAAAGAAGAATTCCTTCCAACAAAACCGCACCCACTTTCTCACATAAAAATGCTGCTCCTAAATATGGAGAATTAAAACCTTCTTTTAATGCAAAGCCAAGCCCTAGCAATAAAAGAACACCTGCTTCTATGGACCGTGCCGATGTAAAAAGAACAGCATCCATTGGAAAAGTAACTGCTTCAACAGAAGCTCCATTTGAACAAATGCCTTTGAATAAATACATTGCACATGCAGGAATATCTGGACGTCGTGAAGCAGCAGAATTGGTAAAAGCTGGGCATGTTGCCGTGAATGGAGATATTGTATTAGAACCAGGGTATAAAGTACAGTACAAAGACGTAGTTAGGTTAAAAGGAAAAGTATTGCAATTGCAAGTAACTCCAGTTTATATTTTATTAAATAAGCCCAAAGATTATATCTGTACTGCTTCAGATCCGGAAGGCAGAAAAACTGTGTTGGACATAATTAAAAATGCCACCACACAAAGAATGTTTCCAGTAGGTCGATTGGATAGGAATACCACTGGCGTTTTAATTTTAACCAATGATGGTGATTTGGCACAAAAATTAACTCACCCTTCCTACGAAATAAAAAAAATATACGAAGTCACTTTAGACAAGCCAGTGACTAAAGCCGATATGGAATCTATTGCTGCTGGCGTTAATCTAGAAGATGGATTTATTGCTGCAGATGCTGTAAGTTATTTATCGAATACCTCTAAAAATGTGATTGGCATTGAAATTCATAGTGGTCGAAATAGAATTGTGCGCCGCATATTTGAACATTTGGGCTATGACGTAAGACATTTGGATAGAGTGATGTTTGCTAATTTAACCAAGAAAAATGTAGACCGAGGCAAATGGCGTTTCTTGGCAGAGAAAGAAGTGAGGTTATTAAAATTTATGAATAAATCTTTCACCCGAAAGTCTTCCAATTAATTGTAGCATGTTAAGTATTTTATTTGAAGACGAAGACATCATTGTCTTAAATAAGCCAGCTGGTTTATTTAGCATACCCGACCGATTTGGTAAAGAAGTTTCTCTAAAATCCATGTTGCAAGAAAAGTATGGAGAAATTTTTACAGTACACCGTCTCGACCAATTTACCAGTGGTTTAATTCTTTTTGCAAAAAATGCAGCCGCACACCAATTACTAAGTGAGCTGTTTGAAGGAAGAACGATTGAGAAAAAATATTTAGGCTTAGTGAAAGGTAGGCCAGCAGAAGAAGGTTCTATTGATAATCCGATCATGGAACACCCCGTAAAAAAAGGAACGATGGTAATTAACGCCAAAGGAAAAGCAGCACTAACCACTTATAGCGTTATAAAATATTATAAACAATATGCCTGGGTTAGTTTTCAAATTCATACTGGACGCACCCATCAAATTAGATTGCACGCTAAACAAATAGGACATCCCATTGTTGCAGATGATGTATACGGAGATGGAGAAAAATTATTACTATCCTCGATCAAAAAGAAGAATTTTAAATTGAGTAAAGAAGAAGAGGAAGAAAGACCATTAATGGCTAGACAAGCATTGCATGCGCATACATTGGTTTTTACGTATAAAGAAAAGGAGCTCCGATTAGAAGCTCCCTTACCAAAAGACTTAACGGCTTGTTTAAAGCAATTGGATAAATGGAATAGTGCGTGAATTAATGTTATTAAATCTATTTATTAGGCTGTGGTGTATAGCGTAAATAGGGTTTTACAATATTTAAACCTTTAGGGAATTTCAATAAAGCGTCTTCCGTTTTTACTGCCGGCACTACAATAACGTCCTCTCCATCATTCCAGTTAGCCGGTGTGGCCACACTATAGTTAGCAGTAAGCTGTAAAGAATCAATTACCCTTAATACTTCCACAAAATTTCTTCCTGTTGATGCTGGATAAGTAATGGTTAATTTAACTTTCTTATCAGGTCCAATTATAAATAAAGAACGAACGGTAAATGTTTCCGAAGCATTGGGATGAATCATATCATAGGCATTAGCAATAGATTTGTCTTCGTCTGCAATAATGGGAAAACCAACGGTTACCTGTTGTGTTTCATTAATGTCATTGATCCATTTTTTATGACTCTCCACTCCATCCACACTTAAGGCCAGCACTTTCACATTCCGCTTAGCAAATTCTTCTTGCAAGGCTGCTGTTCGCCCCAACTCGGTAGTACAAACAGGAGTAAAGTCGGCAGGGTGGGAAAACAAAATACCCCAACTATCTCCTAAATATTCATGAAAACTAATATCGCCAATACTTGTTTTGGCTTTAAAATCTGGTGCAATGTCTCCTAATCTTAAACTCATGTTCTTTTGTTTTTTTAATAATAAAACAAAGATATACATTTTCTACTAAATTAGTAGACTTTAAATTAATTTCTTAACCCTTTCTATTAACGCTCATTTAAAAAAAGCTTATTCAGCAGGAGATTCGGAACTATATAAGTCTAATAAACCATCGGGTAGTTCCACGGAAACTATTTTTTTAACATGATCCACCCCCTTTAAACTTTCTTCATGTAAAGGGATATAAGCTTCTTGACCTTGATAAAGTATGGTGACCAATAATTGATGTGGTTGTTCTATTATTTCCTGAATGACGCCAAGGCTTTTACCTTTTTCCTCTACCCTATAACCCATAAGCGCCAAGGGTGAATTTTTATTCACTAATTTTTGAAAGTCGGACTGAGGCAACCATACTTTTTTTCCTATCAATAGGGCTGTAGCTTCTCTTGTAGTAATACCTTCAATTTGCAAATGAGTAAGCGTTTCTGTTTTAGCGCTAGCGGTGACAATAAAATAAGGTATAAAGCTAGCTGCGTTTTTTTCAATAAACAAAGTGGTAATTCCTTTAAAAGAAATAGGTTTTCCTAAAGCATGCTCTAAAATGATTTGCCCGGCAACTCCATGGGGCGCCACCATTTTACCTATGTGTACATAATCGTTCATCTACAAATTTAAATCTTTTATCGCAGAGATGAGTGCTCATAAAAAAACCCCAGCTTCCAAAAGGAAACCAGGGTTTTAAAGCTATGTTAATTAAAATTATTCAGCGGGTGTTTCAGTTGCTTCTGCAGCAGGTGCTTCAGGAGCTTCTGCTACTGGCGCAGCTTCTACTTCTACTGCTACTGGTGCTTCTACTACTTCAGCTACTTTTTTCACAACAGGTACATACACTTTTTTAGCAGCTTGTGCTTTTTTGTGTGTATCGTTGGTGCTAGCAATTTTTGCTTCATGCTCAGCATACCAAGTTTGGAACTTAGTCATCGCTGTTGCATCATCAAACAATCCTAATTTAACTCCACGAAGTAAGTGCTTTAAATAAAGTACTCCTTTGTAAGATAAAATGTTGTGGACTGTGTCTGTAGGAATTGCTCCTTTGTTTAACCACTCTAAAGCTTTTTGACGATCTAATTGAATCGTCGCAGGAACTGTTAAAGGATTGTAAGTACCAATTTTTTGGATGAATTTACCATCTCTTGGTGCGCGTCCGTCGGCTACTACTATAAAGTAGAAAGGCC
>CANHOY010000105.1 GCA_947462495.1 Bacteroidota bacterium | reverse complement strand
TTCGCCAGGGCTTTCTTCGGTACCAGCAAAAACGCTACCCATCATTACGCAGTTGGCGCCAGCGGCCAATGCTTTCACCATATCACCCGTATAACGAATACCGCCATCGGCGATAATTGGAATATTTTTTCCTTTCAATGCCTTAGCAGCTTCCATGATAGCAGTTAATTGAGGAACACCTGCACCTGCTACAATACGTGTTGTACAAATACTACCAGGTCCAATACCTACTTTCACAGCATCAGCGCCTGCATTGGCCATGGCTAACGCACCTTGGGCTGTAGCAACATTACCTGCAATGACAGGTAAATTTTTGTAAGTTTTCTTTAATAATTTTAAGGCTTCAATAACACCTTTGCTATGACCATGTGCACTATCTAATGAAACTATATCTACGCCAACACTTTGTAAAGCAGCGGCACGTTCTAATAAATCTTTGGTAATACCTAAGGCAGCACCTACTAATAAACGGCCAATATTATCTTTCACTGCATTGGGGAAAGCACTTAATTGTAAAATATCACGATAAGTAATTAACCCAATTAATTTTCCTTGTTTATTAACAACAGGTAATTTTTCAATTTTATATTGACGAAGAATTTTTTCTGCTTTTCTTAAATCGGTTCCTTCTGGGGCAATCACTAAATTTTCTTTAGTCATTACTTCACTAACTTTTCTTTTGCGATCGGTTTCGAAACGTAAATCGCGATTGGTTAATATACCTACCAATTTATTTGTTTTATCAATGATAGGAATACCTCCAATTTTATTTTCCTTCATTAATTTTAAGGCGTCACCAATAGTAGCGGTTACTTCTAAAGTGATAGGATCTACAATCATACCACTTTCGCTACGTTTTACTTTACGCACTTGTTCTGCTTGCCTTTCAATGCTCATGTTTTTGTGTAAAATACCAATACCACCTTCACGGGCTAAAGCAATAGCCAATTGTGCTTCGGTAACGGTGTCCATAGCCGAGGACAAAATAGGGGTGTGTAATTGGATATTTTTGGTGAGCTGCGAGTGAATGTTTACTTCGGAAGGAAGTATTTCGGAATAAGCGGGCATTAACAATACGTCATCAAAAGTTAAGCCTTGACCAAAAATGCGGGACTGGTTGGTAGTATTTCTTGTTGCCATAGGCAAAGATAGGGCCTTCGATTATTTAGGCAAAATCCTTTTTTAGCACTTATTAAATAGGTTGCCTGCTAATAAGTTAATATGACCCTGCATTTCTAATGAAAGTAGGTGGCTGGAAAGCAAACTGGTATTGATTTTTAATTGGTTAGCTAATTCATCTCGATGAATAGGCCCTTGCATTTCAATGAGTAATAATACCCTTTGTAATTCGGGATCGAGAATCAATTTTAATTGTTTTTCAACTGGTATTGGGTCAAAAATAGGCCAATTCATATTTTCTAGTAAATGAATAGGGTCATGGTAAAGATGTGCTTTATTGTATTTAATAAGATGTAAGCATCCTTTACTTTTAGCATCATGTATTTTTCCAGGCAGCGCAAATACTTCTCGGTCATAACCAAAAGCCAAATTGGCTGTAATCATACTACCTCCTTTTAAATCTGTTTCAATCACAATGGTGGCATCGGACATGCCAGCTACTATTCGATTTCTTTTTGGAAAAAAATAAGGGAGCGGATTAGTACCTTTTCTATATTCGGTAATTAAGCCACCTTGAGGAAGCATCTCTATAGCCAATCGCCTATGTTCATTCGGATAAATTTGATCTAATCCATGTGCTAAAACGCCCCAGGTGGATACATTCTTTTTTATAGCGGTTTGATGTGCAATACCATCTACGCCTAATGCCATTCCACTCACTACACCCATTTTTAAATGAGCCAAACCTTCAATTAATTCTTGAACCACTTTATTTACTTGATGGGTAGGTTGACGGGTGCCAACAATACTAATCAATTGAGGCAAATTAAATTGATAAGAACCCTTTATAAACAATAATAAAGGAGCGTCTTTGCATTGAACCAATCTGTTGGGATAATTAGGATCTAAAACGGATAAGCAATGAATTTGATGCTTGTTAATAAAATTTAATTCCGCTTCTGCTTCTTTCAAAGGCCATTTCGAGATTAAAATATTTTTTTGCACTAAATTAAGTGCTGTAAAACCTGCTTGTTGTTTTTGGTGCTCTTTAAAAACAGCAACAGCAGATCCATAAAATTCAAGAATAGTTTTTTTCTGAATATCGGTTAGACCTGCCATCCAACTTAGCGCGATGGTATATACTAGTTCATCATACATGCGGTAAACATCAATTTTTTACCTATATGAAAGAGTAGTATTAATACTTTATTTTGAAGACTCTTTGGGCTTTGGGAAGCTAATAACAAAACTGCTTCTTCTGTTTTTCGCCCGACCTTCTTCGGTAGCATTGTCGGCAATAGGGAACTTGGAGCCACGACCAATATTTGTAACTCTATTAGGTGCAATTTTTTTACTAATTAAATATTGCGCAATGGCTTTAGATCTTCTATCAGACATGTTTTTATTTTGAACGCTATCTCCTTTAGAATCGGTATGACCTTCGATAAGCACTACAGCCATAGGAGCAGATTCTAAATAAGTAACTAAAGCATCTAATTCTACTCTTGATTTCTTTTTAAGCTTCGCAGAGTTTAAATCAAAAAATACATTGTTGAAATTTTGAGAAAAAGAATTGCCATATACGGGTATAGGTGCTAAATAAAACTGATAAGTAGTACCTGATAAATATTGTAAACTATCCGCTGAAATAAAAGTGCTTGCATAAATATGATTGGGACTATTTACTCTTATGCCTAAACTATCAAAATAAGGAAGTCCTAAAACAAAATAACCATTGTTGTCTACTTTAATTTGCATGGTGCTACTGTCATCCAAAGGGTTCACTAAAACTACTTCTCCTGCAATAGGATTTTTTGTAACAGCATCTGCTATATAACCTTTTAAATAAAAAGTTTTGTTGGCTCTGGTAGCATTTGCTAGTATAGCTTTGTAAATATCCAGTCCGCCTTTACTATCTATTCTGTCACTAGCCATATAAGCATCTATGCCATTGCTTGACACTGCAATACTACCCTCATTTTCATAAGTGTTAATAGGGTAGCCTAAATTCATGGGGGTAGACCAACTGCCATCTAATTTTTTTCTAGAAACAAATAAGTCGGCTCCTCCAAATCCAGGCCAACCATTGGATGAAAAATACAAACTTCTATTATCGGCGTGAATAAATGGAGTTTGTTCATCTTCTGTGGTATTAATAGTAGGGCCCATATTTACCGCTTCATTCCAATATCCTTTTTCATTGCGGTAGGCCACGTAAAGGTCAATACCGCCATAACCACCAGGCCTATTGCTACAAAAATAAAGTGCTTGTCCATCTGGTGCAATGCTAGGGGCACTGTCCCAATAATCAGAATTAATTGCACGGCCTAAATTTTTTGGTTCAGACCAGCCTTTTTTTGTTTTAGTAACTTTATAAATATCATAACGGCCAAATCCAATGGCACCATAGTCTGCAGCAAAAAACAAAGTATTTAAATCCTGTGTAAGACTCATACTTCCTTTTTTTTCTGCCTCATTTAAATTATCAACCAAAGGCTTTGCTTCAGAAAATCCTTCTTTGGTAAGAGTACTGTAATAAAAATCTTCTCTAATTAAATTAGAACGACGCATAAATAAAAATAAACTGTCTTGTACTGTAACACTTGGAAAATATTCAGCTGCATTAGTGTTAATACTATCACCCACATTGGTCACTTTAATCTCTAATTGAGTAGGATTAGAAATGGCAAACTGACAAACTTTAAGTAAATCAATACCCTTGCTTTTTAAATAGGAGGGCAATTGATTATTGGCGATGAAGGGTTGTAAAATAGAAAAAGCTTTTTGATAATTGCCCATGCTAACATAAGCAGTGGCATATTTTATAATAAAAGGAATAGAGGCAGCTGGCTCGGCTATTTGTATTTTTTCAAAAACTAAAATAGCTTTTTGAAATTGCTTGGTAGTTAAATAGGCTTGAAATAAGGTTAAGGAAGCATCAATTAATTCAGGATTTTTTTGAATGGCGCTTTCAAGTAATTCAATGCCCTTGTCAAATGATTTATTGTCTAATTCAATAATAGCTTTATCGTATAATTTTTCTGCAGCGGTTGTATTTTTAGCACTAATAGTAGTCTTTTTATTATTGATAACTTCGGTATCCTGTGCTAGTAAATGGCTACTCGCAATAAAAGTCATTGCAAAATAAAATAATAAAAAAAACCATTTGCTTTTGATCATACTACAATAATGTATTGTAAATATACAAATTAGGGAACTTGAATGAACTTATGCAATTGGGCACTTAATTCCCATTTTGGGTGTGCTTTTATATAATCAATTACTAAAGGTGTAATTTGATTGGACTTATCCCATTCGGGTTGTAAGTATAATTTGCAAGAGGGAGGTACTTGTTGAGCATAGGTTTCTGCCCATTCAAAATCGCGGGTATTAAAAATAACTACTTTTAGTTCCGAAGCAGCGAGTATACATTCATCAAGCGGTGCTTTAAATTTTTTAGGTGAAAAACAAACCCAATCCCATTTTCCAGACAAAGGACTAGAACCAGAGGTTTCAATATTTACTTCAAATCCTGCCATTTTTAAAGCAGTGGTCAAGGCATCTAAATTGTATAATAAAGGTTCGCCTCCAGTAACAATGGCTAATCGGGCAGGATGAGCAGCAGCGTTTGAAACTATTTCATCAATGCTTAATACGGGATGTTTGCTTGCATCCCAGCTATCTTTTACATCGCACCAAACACAACCTACATCACATCCAGCCAAGCGAATAAAAAAAGCCGCTTTGCCTTGGTGGTATCCTTCGCCTTGCAAAGAATAAAACATTTCCATCACAGGATATTGAGTCATTGTGTTCAAGCTAAAAGTTGTAATAATATTTAATTGAAATTAAAGCCCTTGGTAAGCTTTCATTGTGTTTTTTAATAAACCAGCAATAGTCATTAAGCCAACGCCGCCGGGAACAGGTGTAATAGCAGAAGCTTTTGCGCAAGCTTCTTCATAATTAACATCTCCTTTAATTCTAAAACCTTTTTTAGCGGTAGGGTCATCTACTCTGGTAATACCCACATCAATAATAACCACACCAGGCTTAATCATATCCCCTGTCAAAAAGTTAGGAACGCCTAATGCAGCCACAATAATATCAGCTCCTAAACAAACTTCTTTTAAATTTTTAGTATGGCTATGACAAATGGTAACCGTACAATTTCCTTGTGCAATATTACTACTTAATAAAATACTCATGGGGCGTCCTACTATATTACTACGACCAATCACCACTGCATTTTTTCCTTTGGTTTCGATATTAAAATGTTCCAGCATTAAAATAATTCCATAAGGAGTAGCAGGAATAAAAGTATTTAAACCTTGCACCAAGCGGCCCACATTTACAGGATGAAAACCATCTACATCTTTAGCAGGATGAATCGCTTCAATTACTTTTGACTCTTTAATATGTTTAGGCAAAGGTAATTGCACTAAAATGCCATCGCAATTTGGATCTTGATTGAGCTCGGCAATTTTTGCTAACAAAACAGCTTCCTCTACATCTGCATCCAAACGATACAAAGAAGAACCAAAACCAGTTTCTTCGCAATTTTTTACTTTACTAGCTACATAAGTTTCGCTAGCCCCATTAGAGCCCACTAAAATGGCGGCTAAATGAGGAGTTCTTTTTCCGGCGGCTTTAAGGGCCTGAGTTTGCTCCAAAAGGGTCGCTTTTACAGCTGCGGCGGCTATTTTACCATCTAATATTAACATGAAGCAAATTTAGTTTCTTTGAATTGCAGTGCTGTAATTTTTTTTTAACATTCCATCCCCTGTATCTTTGGGGCCTTAATATAAAGTATGGAACAAAACCCAAACCAACCCTTAAACATCGAAATAAGTGAAGAAATAGCCGAAGGTGCTTATGCTAATTTGGCCATCATCACCCATAGCAATGCCGAATTTGTAGTTGATTTTGTCAATGTCATGCCTGGTACCCCAAAGAGTAAGGTAAAAAGCAGAGTTATTTTAACCCCAATGCATGCCAAGAGATTTATGAAGGCCTTGGTGGAAAATGTGGAGCGCTATGAAGAAGCCAATGGACCTATTGCAGATATGTTGCCGGTAGAAATTCCAATG
>CANHOY010000104.1 GCA_947462495.1 Bacteroidota bacterium | reverse complement strand
TGTTTTCCATATGTGCCCTACTTGCTAATTCTGGCACCACTCCTCCAAATTTTTCATGTACCAATTGATTGGCAATAAAGTTGGAAAGAATTTTACCATTTACAATTACAGATGCTGCCGTTTCGTCGCAAGACGACTCAATAGCCAATATAGTTATGGGTTTGTTACTCACAACACGAAGATAAAGCTAAAAAATATACAAGTATTACTTAGTTCTGATCGCTTCTACCGGATTCATCTTGGCAGCAATGGAAGCAGGAATAATTCCAGAAACTACCCCCAAAATAATACAGATACTAAAAGCTAAAACAATAATACCTGGGGCGATGACAATGGTAAAAGGAAGTACTGAGCTTAATGCTAATGTTAACACCCACACTAAAAACAAGCCCACTAACCCTCCAACAATACATAAAAATGCACTCTCTAATAAAAATTCATATAATATAGTGCTGCTTTTTGCACCAATAGCTTTTTTAAGTCCAATTTGACTCGTTCTTTCTCTTACAGTAACAAACATAATATTGGCTACACCAAAGGCCCCTACAATCAGTGATAATCCAGCAATGGCCCAGCCACCTTGGTTAATAGCTCCAAAAACACTCTCCACTTGGTCTTTAAATTGTGCCACATCATTACAAGTAAAATTATCTTCTTGGGTGGGACTCAATTTTCTAATTTGACGCATGATGCCTATTAATTCTTCCTGTAATGCCCTTGAAGGAACACCAGGTTTGGCCTGCACCATAATAGATGGATTCGAATTGTCCGGATTGTATACAGAAGCAAAATAATTATAAGGTACAATGGTAGATTTGTCATAATCATATCCATTAATAATGGCACTTCCTTGTTTTTCAATAACCCCAATGACTAATAATCTACGTCCTTTATAAGAAATGGTTTTGCCTACCCCCTTATCTGCCTTGCCATAGAGTTCCTCTGCCACTTTATAACCAATAACTGCATAGGGAACGCCACGGTTAAAGTCTGACTCACTTAAATACCTTCCATATCCAATATTAAATGCATGAATATTTCTATACTCTGGTGTAATTCCGTAGAGATTAACTCCTTTTAATATATTATCTTGATTGGTGAATGATTCTTGTGTTTGAACAAAAAAAGCCATATTGGATCCCAATTCACTTTTCTTTTTTACAAAGTCCATTTCAGCAATTTTAGGACTTGGACGCTTTACAAATTTCCACCATGGATATTCAGGGCCTCCTGAATAATCCCATTTATCAATATAGACTGAATTGTTACCAAAACTAGAAAGGTCATTTTTGATTTTTGATTTCAAGCTATCAATCGTAGCCAAAACGCCAATGATGCAAAAGATGCCAATAGTAATCCCAAATAAGGATAAAAAGGTTCTTAGCTTATTCACCTTTAACTCTTGTAAAGCCATTTTAAAGCTATTCCAAAGTATACCTAGCACTTTTAACATGGTGTAAATTTAGTCCAAAGCTTGGTTTTTTCTATTTTTTTATGCAAACGGTGAATAACTTATCTAAAGTGGTCATTTTTACATTTTGACCCAATTTTGACCAAAAAAATAAACAAGGGAGGCCTGAATAAATTAATTTGAGATTAATAGTAAAAATCAGCCTTTGATTTATACCAAGCTCGCAATTCGTTCTTACTTTTGCAGCGATTTAAAATACATCTTATTATGACCTTTAAGCAAATGTTTACATCCTCCGTGGGAAAAAAATTAGTAATGGCTTTCACGGGTATTTTCTTAGTCTTATTTTTAGTGGTACATGCAGGTTTAAATGCTTGTATTTGGGCTATGGATGGTGGAATTACATTTAACAAAGCTGCTCATTTTATGGGAAGCTTTATAGTGCCACGCATTTTAGAAATAGGATTGTTCTTAGGCATTTTTCTACACATCATTCAAGGTTATATGATAACCTTAGAAAATAGAAGCAAAAGAAAAATTGGCTATGAAGTAAATTATTCGAAAGGCAGTAAATGGTATAGCAGAAGCATGGCTATTTTAGGAACTATATTATTGATGTTTTTTATTATTCATTGGAAACATTTTTGGATTCCATCAAGAATCACTGGCGTGGAGGAAATGGATTTAGGCAATGGATTTGTAGTGCATAATTTATATGCTGTCATGCAAGATACTTTTCAAAATCAATGGGTAGTTTTATTTTATGTTATATCCTGTATCGCATTGGCTTATCACTTGGCGCATGGTTTTCAAAGTGCCTTTAAAACCATTGGCGTTCATAATAAAAGATATCATTTAATGATAAGCTCTATAGGATATGGCTTTGCTATTATCATTCCTTTGGCTTTTGCGATGATGCCCATAAGTTTTTATTTACACTGGGTAAATTAAAATTTGAAAATAAAAATATTCTAAACGATAGATAAAAGATTAAATATGTTAGACTCAAAAATACCATCCGGAAAATTAGATGACAAATGGGTAGATTATAAAGGTCATTGTAAATTAGTGAACCCTGCCAACAAAAGAAAAATGGAAGTCATTATTGTGGGTACTGGTTTAGCTGGTGCTTCAGCCGCTGCAGCCATGGGCGAACTGGGGTATAAAGTAAAAGCATTTTGTTTTCAGGATTCTCCGCGTCGTGCGCATAGTATTGCAGCACAAGGAGGTATCAATGCAGCCAAGAATTATCAGAACGATGGAGATAGCGTTTTTAGATTGTTTTATGATACGATCAAAGGAGGTGACTACCGCGCGCGTGAAGCCAATGTACATCGCTTAGCAGAAGTGAGCTCGAATATTATTGATCAATGTGTGGCACAGGGTGTTCCCTTTGCTCGTGAATATGGCGGATTATTAAGTAACCGTAGTTTTGGTGGCACACAAGTTCAAAGAACTTTTTATGCTGCAGGACAAACAGGGCAACAATTATTAATTGGCGCTTACCAAGCTTTAGAACGTCAAGTAGCATTAGGCAATGTAACGATGCATGCAAGACATGAAATGTTGGATATTGTAAAAATTGATGGTAAGGCAAAAGGTATTATTGCGCGTAATTTAATTACAGGTGAATTAGAAAAACATTTTGGACATGCGGTTTTAATATGTTCTGGCGGATATGGTAATGTATATTATTTATCTACCAATGCGATGGGATCAAATGTAACCGCTGCTTGGAAAGCCCATAAGCAAGGGGCGTATTTTGCCAATCCTTGTTTCACTCAAATTCATCCAACCTGTATTCCAGTAAGTGGCGATCATCAATCTAAATTAACATTGATGTCAGAGTCTTTAAGAAATGATGGACGTATCTGGGTACCTAAAAATGTTGGAGAAACTAGAAAAGCAAACGATATACCAGAAGCCGATAGGGATTATTTTTTAGAGCGTCGCTACCCTGCTTTTGGAAATTTAGTACCACGTGATGTAGCTTCAAGAGCAGCAAAAGAAAGATGTGATGCTGGATTTGGTGTAGGTACTTCTAAACAAGCGGTATATTTAGATTATGCAGCAGCCATCTTAAGATACGGTAAAATTGAAGTGAGTAAACAAGGACTTTCAAATATATCAGAGGATCAAATTATTGCCTTAGGTAAAGAAGTGGTGAAAGAAAAATATGGTAACCTATTTGAAATGTACGCAAAAATCACTGGAGAAAATCCATACGAAGTACCTATGCGTATTTATCCTGCCGTGCATTATACCATGGGTGGCTTGTGGGTAGATTATGAATTACAAACTACGGTACCAGGATTATATGCATTAGGAGAAGCTAACTTTAGCGACCATGGTGCCAACCGTTTAGGAGCAAGTGCCTTAATGCAGGGTTTAGCAGATGGTTATTTTGTAGCACCTTACACAGTGGGTAATAATTTAGCAGATGAAATTTACAATGCGGCTATTCCAACTACACATCCAGCCTTTGAAGAAGCGGCTAAAAAAGTAGCAGACCGTATTGCTTCCTTAAAAAATATTAATGGTAAACAATCGGCTGAAAGTTTTCACAAGCGTTTAGGTAAAATTATTTGGAATGAATGTGGTATGTCAAGAAATGCAGCAGGTTTAAAACAAGCCATTGCAGATCTGCAAGCTTTGAAAAAAGAATTCTGGTCTGATTTAAGAATACCTGGAGAAATAAATGAATACAATCCTGAATTAGATAAAGCCAATCGCGTAGCCGACTTTATTGAACTTGGTGAGTTAATGTGTGTGGATGCCTTAACAAGAGAAGAAAGCTGTGGCGGGCACTTTAGAGAAGAATACCAAACTCCAGAAGGAGAAGCATTAAGAGATGATGAAAACTTTATGTTTGTTTCTGCTTGGGAAAATAAAGGTGAACATGAATGGCAATTACATAAAGAAGAGTTGAAATACGATGTCATCAAACCAAGTCAACGTAATTATAAATAATCATTCAACACTAACATAAAATATTTACAGAATAATTTTTTAGCTATGTCTCAAAATACAATGAATTTAAAAGTGAAAGTTTGGCGTCAAAAAAATGCCAATACGGCTGGTGCATTTGTAACTTATGATGTCGCTGGCATTTCAGATGAAATGTCTTTTTTAGAAATGATGGATATTTTAAATGAAAGATTAATTACTGAAGGCGGAGACCCTGTTGCCTTCGATCACGATTGTCGCGAAGGTATTTGTGGCATGTGTTCTATGTATATTAATGGAAAGCCGCATGGTCCTTGGCAGGCCAATACCACTTGTCAATTGCATATGCGTGCATTTAAAGACGGTGAAACCATTGTGATTGAACCATGGAGAGCCAATTCCTTCCCTATAGTAAAAGATTTAACCGTTGACCGTTCTGCTTTTGATAGAATTATACAAGCTGGTGGTTATATTAGTGTCAATACTGGAAATGCTGTCGATGGGAATAGCCTACCTATTGAAAAACAAAATGCAGATGATGCTTTTGCAGCTGCTATGTGTATTGGTTGTGGTGCTTGTGTGGCTGCCTGTAAAAACAGTTCTGCCATGTTATTCTTAAGTGCTAAAGTTTCACACTTAGCTCTGTTACCACAAGGTGCTCCAGAAAGAAAATCACGTGTATTAAATATGGTAGCACAAATGGATAAAGAAGGATTTGGATCATGCACCAATACAGGTGCTTGCGAAGCTACTTGTCCTAAAGAAATATCTATTGCCAACATCGCTAGATTAAATAAAGAATATTTAGGAGCTAGTTTAAGTGCAGAGTAGTGGCTAACCCCTATTTTCAGTGTAAACAGTTTATCGTGCATCAGCAACATGCTTCAATGAAAGTATGTACTGATGCATGTTTATTTGGGGCCTGGGCTGCTCAAAAAGAAGAAGTCATACAATCCGAAATAATATTGGACATTGGAACAGGAACCGGTTTGTTAAGTTTAATGCTAGCGCAAGTCACTGAAAAATTTAAAACGAATATAACTGCTGTAGAAATTGAATCAAAAGCAGCTGCAGAAGCTAGTTCAAATTTTACATTAAGTCCTTGGAAAGATCGTCTTCATGTGGTAAAGGATTCCATTCAAAACTACACTGCTTCTTTTACTGGTGACAAAAATACTGTTCATCCACTTTTTGATGTTATTATAACAAATCCCCCATTTTATGAAGGCGATTTAAAATCTCCTGATGCCAATAAAAATAAAGCATCCCATAGTACTGAATTGCCTTGGTCAACTTTAATTGAAAATGTTGCCACATTATTAAAGAATACTGGAAGTTTTATGGTTTTAGTACCTACCCTTCGTGCTTATACTATGCAAAAATTAGCAGCAACCAATAACTTGCATTTAGTGGAAGAGGTTTTAGTATATAATGATGCCAAACATTTACCTTTTAGGGCTATGTTGCAATTTAAAAAACATATCCCCTCCATAAATAATGAATTGGCTGTTATTAGAAATAAAATCATTATCAAAGATGAAGAGAATAATTATTTACCTGCATTTACCAACCTGCTTAAAGATTATTATTTATATCTGTAAGTTCCATTTAAATAAACCTAATGTTTAGCGTATTGCTCTAAATAGGAAAACGAGCTGGTTAATTTACCCTCATGAAGCATGGTAGCTCCTTCTATAATTTTATTGCCCCCATTCACTAAATCGGGTAAAACATATTTAATTAATTGCTCTCCAAAATACCTACTAGCATCACGGGGTAATTCATTGGGCAAATTGCCAACTGCCATGATATCTATTCCATTGGGTAAATAAGGAATTGTTTTTTCAAAAGTATTTACATTTACTCCATAAATAGGATCTTC